>JAEZFR010000459.1 GCA_023417285.1 Bacillota bacterium | reverse complement strand
ACAATGCTTATTGTAAAGAAAACGTAATGATAGAAATGCCTTGTCATAGCACTCCCTAAAACATATTTTTTCTATTTAGGAATAAAATAGCTAATATGCAAATAACTATGGTCATGGCTACTATTATCCAAAACCCATTTGCATTATTGCTTAAGGGTATGGGTACGTTCATACCAAAGAAACCTGACAGCATTGTAGGTATTGCCATTATTATAGTAACAGATGTAAGATATTTCATCACTATATTGAGATTATTTGAAATAATTGATGCGAATGCGTCCATTGTCCCACTCAAGGTACTGCTATAGATATTTGCCATCTCGATAGCCTGCTTGTTCTCAATAATTACATCTTCAAGAAGGTCTGTATCTTCAGGATAATACTTAATATATTCGTATTTCATGAGCTTTTCTAGCACCACTTCGTTTGACTTTAGAGATGTAGAAAAATACACAAGACTCTTTTCTAGCCTTAGCATCTGTATAAGTTCCTTGTTTCTCATAGAACGGTGAAGATCCTTCTCGATCTTATTACTAATCTTCTCAATATGCCGAAGAAACTGAAGATACCTCACAGAATTCCTGTACAGAATCTGTAGCACAAATCTTGTTTTATACTGAGTCAGAAAGGATTTTACCCTCTCGTCCACAAAGTCCCTGATAATGGTATTCTCTTTTAGGCATACCGTTACAATCACATGTTTTATTAGAATAATTCCTAATGGAATGGTAGTGTATATGCTCCTGTTGCCTTCCTTGTCTATTACGGGAACGTCTACAAGGATAAGTGTCTGGCCATTATCGCTTTCAATTCTTGAACGCTCCTCCTCATCTAAGGGTGCTCTTAGAAAGTCGGTTTCAATATTTAGAAACTGCTGAACATCAGTGATTTCTTTCTCAGTCGGATGCGTTAGGTTTATCCAAACCCCTTCTTCAATCTTTTCTATTCGTGACAGACGTCCTTCTATTGTTTTAAATACTTCTACCATAAATAGTCCTCTTGAAAGAATTAATATTTTTTAAATGCTTTGCAAAAAATGAATGTAAATTAAGTTAATCTCGATACAATAATACTAATTAAGTTACCCTTAAATAATGCAAATATAAGGTATATTTCGCAGTGCTAAATATTTTTGAACATAAAAGCAACCTGTTTATCCGTTATTGGCAAACAGGCTGTTCTATTAATATTTATTTAAACTGCATCTCTCCTGTATTAATCTATTAAAGTACCCTTTTTTGCTTCCTGAGGAACTACTATTTTGTAAGTCTGGTCAATAGTATCAAGCTTTTGAACAGTTGTAACCTTACACTCAACGCCCATTATATTAACACTTGCATTAATATCGACACCTATCAAACTCATAGTTTTACTATCAATAGTATATTTAACATTCAACTTAGTGTAAGATCCATTTAATTCCTTTGTTGCGTCCATCATTTCTTTGCAAAATAGATCACCTTGTAAAACAATTTGATCCTTAGTCTTAGATGGCGCCTTAGCGAGAAGTGCAATTACTAGATCTGATATATCCAAGTTAATATTATTGTCCTTTAGCTGTATTCCTTGCATAAAGGTTTTTATATCCATTTCTTTAATATACCATTGATCATTCATCTTGACATATGCTGTATCCTTATCAAAATAATCCTCTTCCACAGTAGTTACACCATTGGCGGTACTGCTTAGTTTTAGGTAAATGGTCTTCTCCTTTTTGTTTCTTTGCAGCACTTGATCTACTACTGCTTTCTGACCGTTTAGCTCACTAGTAACAATACTTTTAACTGACAGAGTGTTGGAACTATTGGTTACACCCCACGACTTTGTCATTATACCTTTTACCTCGTTGAAGGATGCATTTGTTGTAATGGCTACAACGTTTACACTGGTATCTTCCACTACCTTCCTGCCGAAACTCTGTGCTACCGATTTTGCAGGGACATATGGAGTATTTTTATATATATAGGGAGCAGCGTCCAATGTAACCTTTTTGCCATTTAGTGTTGCAGTTTTACTACCAACTGTCATTAGAAGTGTGCTCTTTCCATTTACCATTGTTATTGTCTTTTTCTTAGCATCATATGTAATCTTCTTTGCATCCGAAATACCGATGCCCTTGCCAATCTGCTGTGCAGGAACAAGTAATGTTTTTCCTGATAGTAGTGTGTTATATGCACAGAGTTTGCTATCAATAACTATCTTTGCAGTTTTGATTTCTGAAGGGGCAGGCTCCGCCTTTGCTGCAGCTACAGGTGTGCAAAATACTGACATGAGCAGGCATAGACTAAGTACTAAACATAATGTTTTCTTCATTATTTAATCTCCTTAATTTTGTAAAATATATAAACTATTATATATAATTTGAAATTTTTTACAATAGGTATTCCGACCTTTTTGATGGTCAAGTTTTTGATAAAAACTATGATATAATACTTATATTACGGCTATATTAATTGTTAAAGTATTATCTTAAAAGTTCAAAATAAGCTTAGTGAATTTTGGCAGGAGCAAATTATGCATAAGATTTTAATTGCGGAAGATGACATTACAATTGCACAATCAATTGCTGCCCATCTAGCAAAATGGGATTTTGAGACAGATTATATTACTGATTTCAAGGATATATTGTCGCGCTTTGTTGAATATGATCCCCAGCTGGTTATACTAGATATAAGCCTTCCTTTTTTTAATGGATATCATTGGTGCAGCGAAATAAGAAAGCTATCAAAGGTGCCAATTATATTTATCTCTTCTGCTAGTGACAGCATGAATATAGTTATGGCAATGAATATGGGTGCAGATGATTTTATTGCTAAGCCATTTGATTTGACAGTGCTTGCAGCAAAAGTACAGGCACTTATACGACGTGCATACTCCTTTGGCGGTCAGTTAAACGCAATTGAGCACAAGGG
>JAEZFR010000358.1 GCA_023417285.1 Bacillota bacterium | reverse complement strand
ACCTTGTTATCAATATCCTTCTGCAAAAACGGAAGCATGTATTGGTCAAATCTTCCTACAGTATTATGATAATTCCCTGTACACCAGACAGCAAAATGCAGAATCCTGAACACCTGAAGAGCCTGCAGAAAGTTCTTTGCACCGTATCTTATGCCTTCTCTTATTTGTGTGCTGTTTTTTGTCTGTCCTGCTTCATGCAATGCAGCTGCATACTTATCGGCAAAGGCCTCCACAGATTCAATTGTGTCAATAGCACACTTTAAAAACGCTTTTTGCTTGTGTGTTATGTTTTCTTTGCGCATTGAATTTAATGCACGCAATCTTCTGCCTTCAAGGCCTTCTGATATAACAGTACCGTAATCGCAGCCCAAATTTGTAACCTTACCCTTTTCATGAACATAAAAGTTTGCCTTTATATGCTCTTTTTCGTCCTCAGTATAGGTATCAGGGAATTCAATAATAGTCCTCTGGCAGGGAATATTGCTGTCAGGGAAAATAACGGGCTGCTCTGCTTCTAAAAACAATTTTAGTGACAGAGCTTGTCTTTGCATATAGTCCAAATCTTTATCCTGTACCCGACTGCTATACAGGTCCCATTCCTGAGGGGTCAGCTTTCTCCTTACATCTCTGTGCTTACGAGAGTTTATATATTCCTTCTGCCTTTCAATTCTTTGTGTTATCATACTAAGCACCTCCGTTATGCTGTTGAAATATTAACTAATTACTGTATTCTGATATTCCCAAAGTGACAATCCTGTCATATCTCTGAAAATTTTATTAAAGTATTTTTCATCTTCAAACCCAACATTCAATGCGATATCTTCAATTTTTGTTTCATTCTCAGCTAGAAGCCTTTTTGCCTTTTCAATCCTGATTTTTTTCATATATGCTGAAAAACTAATTCCCATAATATCTTTAAAGGCTTTGCTAAAATAACTGCGACTAATAAAATATGTCTCACATATGTTTTCCTGTGTAAACGCTATCATCCCAATATTTTTCGCCGCATAATTTGCTGCTTTAAGTACCGTACAGACTATTTCATTGCTATAGCCATTTACTTTTTTATATTTTGAAGAAATTTTACGGTATATTTGGGTAATATATTTTCTCAAATCATCCCCATCAACTATACTTTTTAATTTCTGATATTCAAAGCTTTCATCTAAGATATATACTTCCCATGCTTCCCTTAGCTCAGTTTCCAAGGATCTTTTAAATATATTTGATACAAATTCAAGCTCTTTACACAGCTTAAAAACTTCATGACTCAGATCCTCGTCCATAAACCATATCTCCCTGCTTAGTGCTTCTTTAATACGCGACTCAATAATTAGCTCTTCAGGGTCATTTTTTCTGTTAAAATTAGTATTAGACTTAATAATCCTGGCCTCTATAATCTTATTTGAAATCCTCATTAAATTATCATGAAGTTTCTCTTGTTCTAGTTCTGTTTTTACAAGATAATCTAAGGCCCCGATGCGTATAGCTTTCTGTGCATATTCAAATTCTTGGTGGCATGAAACAACAATTATTATAATTTCAGGATATAGAGCATTAACCCTCTCCATCAATTCAAAACCATTCATTCCAGGCATAATAATATCAATGAACATTAAGTCAACTGGTTTTTTCTTTAGAAATTCCATTGCTTCTTGTCCACTTGATGCTTCACCAATAATATTAATTCCGTATTCATTCCAATTAATCGTCAGGCTAAGCCCTTTTCTTACAAAAACTTCATCATCAACAATTAATGCATTTATCATAATTACCTCACCTCTTTTTTTTGGGTAAAGTTATTAAAACAGTTGTTCCCTGTCCATCTTCAGACTCAATTGACAAAGGGAACTCCTCTCCAAAATAATGGGATATTGCTCCAAGTACGTAACGAAGGCCAATTCCAACACCTTTGCTCATATCAGATTCATCTGCCGACATTATTGCCTTTTTTATTCCCTGCGGCATAGCCATACCACCATTTTCTACATATAAAACATAGTAGTTTTCTTCACTCTGTTTGATTCCAATTTTTACATTAATTCTGTTATTATCATCTAGTCCATAAAGAATTGCATTTTCTACAATGGGCTGTAATAAAAATCTTGGTATTATCATTTCATCGGTTATTTCTTCAACTTGTATATGTACTGTTAATGCTTCCCCGTATCTGATTATCTGTAAATCCAGATAGGCTTTAATTGTTTCAATTTCTTTAGAAAGGCTAACTATTAATTCATCTTTTTCCAGATTATAATTAAACACTTTAATTAAAGCTGTTGTCATTTTTTCAATTGTTCCTTGTCCTTCTAGCCTTGCTATCCATTGAATAGTATTAAGAGAATTACGTATAAAATGTGGATTAATCTGAAGTAATAGCTTCTCATATTCCAATCTTTGCTGCATTTTTTCCTTCTCTTTTACCTTATTAAAGAGTTCTGCACTTCTTACTTTATAAAGATAAAATTCGTTTAATATCATATCCACTTCTTCAATGTTTACTTTCTTATGTGAAGAGATTTCTGTGTTTTCGGATAGAGCCTTCATCTCTTTACACAAAATTCCAAACGGCTTAAATATATACTTCCAAATAGAAAAGTTTAACATTAAAAGAACTATAACTGAACCAATTATCAGATATATATAATCTCTAACCCACACCCCTAGCTGTTGATCATAAATCTTTGATGGTGCAGTAAAATATATATTCCAATCTTGATTTTTTTGATTGCTGCTTATAATTCGTAATCCAGCCTGTTCTTGGATATTCTCTGGTAATACTTGTCCAACAATTGTACTTTCTAAATCACTGCTATAAATTACTTTCTGTAATTTATCTGTCATTATAATGGCATTCTGTTCTACAAAATCTACTTTATCAAACAATGTGTCTAGCCAGATTTGACTGGTTTCCAAATACAAATATATGGAATTCTTCTCATCCAATAAGTAAACTACGGATATTACAGGAAAATCTCCACTAATTGAGCTATGAATTGAATTTAATTGTCCAAATTCCTTTTCAGAGACTATTGGAATATTAAAAATTTTATTTATTTTCTCATTGTTAATATTTCTTTTATTTGACCAAATTACCTTATACTCTGATAACTCGTCTAATGTAAAAAGAGCATACGCTCCAAAAATTGAATTTGTTGAGGCTAAAGTATTAGTCTTCTTCGAGAGTTCACTGAATGAATTGATGAAAAGCATCACCTCATCAGATGACCAATCCCTTTCAGAGGCCACATAATTCGGGTATTCCTTCATGGTATATGAACCTGCTTGCTCCGAAAATATCTTTTTACTTTCCTCTGATATTGCTTTTGCTACTGCATCTATATCAAAATACGCCCATTTTAGATTGTTTTGTAAATTGTCAAAGTGGGATTTAATATTTTTTTGCATAACTAAATCATTTGTTTTAACAGAGTTCCTATAACTGAATACACCCACTAAAATAAGTATGATTATAGTATTTAATACCATAACTAATATAATCCTACTTTTCAAGGACTGACTCCACGTTATTTTTTTTAATTGTGTTATGCATTGTTTTAACATATTATTGTACCCGTATTTATTTTGCACAAAAGAAGATAAAAATAAATTTATCCTCTTTTGTGCTTTGTTTAGTATACCTTTTTATAAGTGAATTTTTTATTTATTTGCTTTTACCCACTCGTCCAATTGTTTCTGAAGTTCTGTTTTTAATGTTTGGTATCCTGCTGCATCAAGCTCTTTTTGTATTTTATCCTTATTTTCATCTGGATCCAACGCACCACAACCAAGTGCTTGGCTATATTTCAAATCTACAGAAACACATGCGTTGTATATATCATTTAGCTCTGTAATATCAGGTGAAAATCCTAGAATAGGTGAAATCTCGAGGCTTGCATTGAAACTTTCAAATTGAGTATATTTATCTGCCTTTTCACCTTCGAATATATAATTTATAAATTGATTACCATAAGCCCAACCCCAGTTTGCCCATTTGTTGCTATCAGCAGTTACGCCATCTGGATATTTTATAGTATCTCCTGATTTAACAAAGTGTGTACCTTCAACACCATATACAACGGTGTTTAAAACTTCAGCATCCTTATATAATAGATTTATAAAAGCCATCGCTTTATCTGGATTTTCAGAAGTACTTGGGATACCCATCATTGAGCCAACGGATTGATTATACGGCATATATCCCTTCTGAAGATCAACTGTATAAACTTTACCACCATAATATGCTTCTTTTTCTTCTGCAAAGCCAGGTTTTAGATTAGAACCTTTTGCAAAGAATTTATATTCTGTTGCAGGCCCATCAGTATCAGTATCTGTTAAAGCATCTTTATTTACATATCCTGCTTTATACATCTTATTTGCCCATCTATATACATCCATAACTGATTCGTTTTCAAATGCAGATGTTATTTTATAATCTGTTGTATTCTTAGTAATGTACCCAATAACTTTATTATAGAACAGTGGTTCATTTTCAATGTTGATAAGGTTTTTACAATTAGTATTAGACATTACTAAAGGTGTGATACCTGGTTCATTTTCATGAATTATCTTTAGCATCGGTTCTATATCAGAATACTTCTTTATAGTAGAAATATCAAATCCATATTTATCTACTAATTGTGCATTAAGTACATATCCATTAGTCTCACCCTTTTCTTTTAAAACGGGTATAGCATATGTAGACCCATTAATCTTTGTGCCATCCACAAATTCAGGTCCTACTAAATCGTATAAATCTTTATACTCACCTTTAAGATAATCATCAAGAGCAAGATAAGCACCATTTGTAGCTAAATATGGATATTTTCCGCCAAATGCAGGGTTTACTAAGTCCATCTTTGCTTTAGAGCTTATTGCAAGATTGAATTTATCTGCATAAGTTGCTCCGTCTAACAATGTTATTTTAACAGTACAATTGATTCTCTCTTTTACTAGCTCTGTTAATTTTGCTTCAACTGCAGCAACGTCTGACATCTTACCATTATCATACATATATAAATCTAACTGATATGGTTCGTCTACCTTGTCTGCTGATGCAACAGCACTTGAAGAAGTACCAGCGGTTGAGCCTGAACTCGAATTTGAAGCTCCACATCCAGCTACTCCAACCAATAAAGCTAAAGTAATACTAAAAGCACCTAACTTTTTCAACATTTTCTTCATGTTATAAGTTCTCCTTTTCGTTAACTAATAAACTTACCTATTTTGATCACTGAACAGCGCTATTCAGTGGTTCAATCCTATCCTTTAACGGCTCCTACAGTTAAGCCTTGAACAAAATATTTTTGAGCAAAAGGGAATAAAAACACCATCGGGCCTGTACCAACAACTGCCATTGCCATTCTAACACTATTGGAAGGCATATCTGCAATTATAGCTGCCTGTTCTGCTGTACCACCCGCCTGCATTGCTGCCTTAAGTGCTTGCAAATTTAAAATAGCTCGGGTCATCAAATATTGTAAACTATACATTTCAGGGGCATTAATAAATACCATGCTATTGTACCAGTTGTTCCAGTAGCCTAAAACCGTCATAAAGCTTATGGCTGCAACAACAGGAAGTGATAGAGGCAAAATTATTTTTCTGTAAATCAAGAACTCACCGGCGCCATCAATATATGCTGACTCAATAATGGAATCTGGCACCGTATTGGTGAAAAATGTTCTCATAACAATAATATTAAATCCACCAACAAGCATATTTGGAATTAGCAAGGCTAATATTGAATCTTTGAAATCAAATACATTTGTATAAACAAGATACCAGGGTACTAAGCCACCATTGAATAACATGGTAATTACAGTATATATATTTAAAATTTTTCGGCCTGGATAGTCTTTTCTGGAAAGAACATAGGCCATCATAGATGTCATTATAATTCCTATTGCTGTTCCTACAATACAAGTAAAAATTGTTATTGCATACCCTCTAATAATGCTTTCTGGATTTTTGAATAGATACTTATAAGCCTCCAAACTAAACTCTTTTGGAATAAACCGGTATCCATATATATTCAAAGCACTTTCATCTGTAAAAGATACTGCTACAACAAGTAAAAACGGCAAAATGCACATTAGCATCCATATAAACATTACAGCATGTATCCATGAGTCTTTAATTTTGCGATTACTTATATTTCTCTGTACCTTTAAAACTTGTACGTTCTTCATATTATATATCCTTCCTTCAAGGTATTATCCAAGTGTTTAACATTATTTCTTTGATATTTAGAAAATCGAATTTTCTGGACTTACTTTTTTAACTATTGAATTTGAAATAATTATTAAAATAGCGCCTACAATTGACTGATAAAATCCTGCTGCTGAGGCTCTACCTATATCGCCTGAAGTAATTAATGCTCTATATACATATGTATCAATAACATTTGTTACATCCTGCAATAAACCACTATTTAGTGGAACTTGATAGAATAACCCAAAATCCGCATAGAAAATACGTCCAATATTTAATAATGTCAAGGTAATCATCAATGGTACTATCATAGGAAGAGTAATATATTTGATTTTTTGCCAACGTGTAGCTCCTTCAATAGTAGACACCTCATAGTAACTAGAATCAATCCCGACAATAGCCGCTAGATACAAGATTGCAGAGTATCCTATGTTTTTCCAGAAGTTAGTAAAAATCAAAATAAATGGCCACGGCTTAGGATCTGAATACCATTCAATAATAGGAAGTCCCAAATCCGTCAAAGTAGCACCAATTATACCAAGACGCGGATTAAGAAAGGCGTACAAAACATAAGCTACTACAGTCATAGACACCATATAGGGAATAATAAAAGATGTTTGATACGCTTTTTGCCACCTTTTTCCCGACATTTCCGAAAGTAAAATTGCAACAAATACACTCCCTATTAATGTTGTTATTATAAATATTAAATTATAACCTATTGTATTTATAGTTACTCTCCAAGCCTCTGGTGTCATAAATAG
>JAEZFR010000095.1 GCA_023417285.1 Bacillota bacterium | reverse complement strand
AGTAATGGCTTAGATAATTGGATATACTGCTTAATTACAGGTGGTGCTATATTAATATCATGTTTAATGCCTTCTGTAACAATCTGAGCAGACGTGTTTTCCTGAGGGAGCTCTATTGACATATCAGAAGCGGCATAAACATTACATGCAAGTCTGTAACCTTCTGCTATAGCATTTTCACCAAGCAGACTAATTTCTTGGAATGAAGGTGGGTTAGTTTCTCCAGAGAGAACTCGGACCTTACATTTTCCGCATGTTCCATTACCATTACAAGGAGCACTCAATTGATTTTGATTACTGCGTAGTGCATCGAGCAGTGGAGTATTTGGTGCAATATCTATTTTATTTTTATTAGTATTTATAGTATACATACTGTTCTCCTTTTCTAGAGTTATAGTATTATTGCTGAGGAACATATTGCTCAATTTTTGCGTCATCAAAGCTTCCCATTTGTGTATAAGCAGCAATGGCAGCATCCATTAGATGAAATGCGAGCGCTGCACCTGTTCCCTCACCAAGTCTCATATTGAGATTGAGCATTGGTTCCATACCCAGTACCTCCATTATTGCGGCACTTCCAGGTTCAGCAGAACCGTGTGAAGGGAAAATAAAATCTTTTATGCCAGGGTGCAGCTTGACTGCTACAAGAGCAGCTGCTGCAGAAATGAATCCGTCAATCAGTATTGGGAGACGGTAAACTGCAGCCCCAATGAAGCACCCTACCAGGCCAGCTATATCAAAGCCTCCAACCTTGGATAAAACATCAATGGGGTCTTGCTGGTCAGGATTATTTATATCAATACATTTTTGTATAACTGAAACCTTATTTTTATATGCAGCGTCGGATAATCCTGAACCACGTCCAACCATTATATCTAGTGGCATTCCTGCCAGAACTGTCGATACTGCACTGCTGGTAGTGGTATTTCCAATACCCATTTCACCGGTGCCCAGTAGCCTTATACCGCTTTTCTTTAGCTGCTCTACAATATTAATGCCCACAATTATACCATCAATAGCTTCTTGACGAGTCATTGCAGGGCCTTTCGCAATATTCCAGGTACCGCGCCGTATTTTTCTATTTAAAATAGTATCATAAGGGATATCAGCGTCCACTCCAATATCTACTATTACTATTTCTGAATTTGCTAGCTTTGAAAATACATTAATTCCTGTAATGCCTTCTGTAAAATTGCAGGTTACCGATGCAGTAACACTCTTTGGACAGGAACTCACGCCTTCATCTACAACCCCATTATCAGCACACATTATGATGGTTGCTTTTTTATCAATAGATGGGTAGGGTGAACCCAAAATCCCTGATAAACGTACCACTAAATCTTCTAACTTTCCAAGGCTGCCTAGTGGCTTTGTAAGGCTGTCAAGGCGTCTTTGAGCTGCATTCATTGCATTTGCATCCAGAGGTTTGATCTTGCTGAGGTACTCACCAAGCATATCCTTACACATCCTTTCTATTTAGGCATATAATGCTTTCATCATATGAGGGTGCAATTTCTTCTGTTGGTGGAACTATAAGCACCTCATTATCTTTAAATATACCATTCAACATATTGCTAAGCAAACTGTCATTTCCTTCAAATTCTACATAGTTCCATTTTAAAAAAGCAGCGGAGTCCATTGTAAACTGCCTAAAGTAATCAATATTTGGTGTTGTACTCCAATATATAAAGCCTGCATTTTTGTATTCCTTCAACCAGCCCTGTTCCATCTCCATCAAAAACTCGGCATTTTCCTCACCATATCTTTTGGTATAATCATTTAACAACACCTGGTACTTCAGTTCACTTGGTTGCCAGGCACGTTCTATCCAGCCAGAGGAAAACCAGTAGGTCCCGGGATTGTTTTTGAAATTGTCGGAATAAGCTTCCTTTGAACCAAGGAATAACGTAATACAATCATGTGCTCTAGGCACTACTAAAGGGACATTTGAACTTTTAAGTCCTATAATTCCATTGGAGCATAGCCCATATCCGAGAATAATGTAATCATACGTGGGGGAGGTATTGTAGTAATTATATGGGAATTCACCATTAGCTTTGTCTATTTCCTGTTGAACCATTTCCCTTAACTTGTCAGGAGTATTGTGCAAGCCTTGATTAAGAAAGGTTACATCCACATAACACTTAGACTGGCTGGCAATATAACTTACTTCTCTATTCATTACATCACATGCTATTACTTTAAGCTTCAGCATTTTTGCCTCCCTTGAATAACCTTCATTGTTTAGAATCGTTAAAAATATTGAAACTAGTTCAACTTATTAGCCGTTACAACATATTAATCCGCTAACATATTAAAGTCGTTATAACACATTGAATCCATTACAACATATTTAAATCTGATAAGATATACTATTACCCCTGACCCCGTGTAGCCCTAAACTTGCCGGGGGTGATACCCACTTCTTTCTTGAATACCTTGGTAAAGTAGCTTTGATCATCGAAGCCTACCATTGTAGAAACATCAGTCAAAGGTATTGATTTGTCCATAAGTAGGCTCTTGCTGAAATTAATGCGCACCTTATTTACATAAGATACAAAGGTGCAATTCATTTCACTTTTAAAAATTTTACTGAAATAGGAGGGGTTTAAATATACATGCTTTGCAACATCCTCCAGTGTTATTTGTTCGATATAATTTCTTTTAATATAGTCAACCGCCTTGTAAATAGTGTCCTTATGCCTAACGTCGGCTAGATTAAATACGCAGTCGGTAAACCTTGACATAATTCTTGAAAGCCAATGGGTTAAATCCTCTACACTGTTATAGGAATATATCTGCGATAGATATTTATAATTCAAACCAAAAATCTCTTCTACGTTTGCACCACCCTCAACTGCAGCGCGAGAAAGCAGCACTATTAACTCGAGAATTCTAGCACGTATTACCTCAAAGTCGTTACCGGATGAGAAAAAAACGTATCCCAATATTTCATTGAGGGTTTTTTGAGATTCATGCTTATCTCCTAGTGCAATCTTTGAAAGCAGGTACTTTTCCTTCTCAAAGGGGTAAGCTGAAAAGGATTTCTCCTTGGTATCCAGTGTTTTTATATAATGAATCCATTCTGAAATGTTGGATTGTAATTGTTCAGATTGCATCTTTTGTATCTGTCTTGATATAAACTCATCAGAAATATTCTGGGCCATAATTAACAACAACTCAGCTAGATTATTAACAGCATCGGGCTGAATTATTGGTACTTCGCCAATATGTTCACGAAGGTGAACAATGTCGGCCTCACTAAGCCCATTGCTTCTAATAATATCTTCCAACATAAATTCATCTGGGTCCACCATTAATACAGGTCCACCAATTAACGCCCCGCAAAATCTTTCATTAATTGTTATGGGAGAAGCCCAATGAACAAATCCCATGGGGCAGAAGAAAATGTATTTTCCGCCAAAGCGCTCTGCTTGGTAGCTGCCATAGAGGTGTACACTGGAACATTTAGG
This sequence comes from Bacillota bacterium, assembly GCA_023417285.1. Classification (GTDB taxonomy): domain Bacteria; phylum Bacillota; class Clostridia; order Acetivibrionales; family DSM-1351; genus Ruminiclostridium. Next base: position 1,540 of record JAEZFR010000095.1, on the reverse strand, counting down.
AGGGGTTGAGCAGCTCACCCGCTGAAGGTACTGGCATAGATTACACATGCTTGAGTGCCTATCGGGTGCTTCATCTAGCTTGTTTCCATTTGCATCAATAACAAAGCAGTCAACACCGGTTGCTTGACTAAAAATCTTTGTGTTTTTATCAGCCTTTTGAATATCAAAATTTATATCAAAAGAGTCTTTCTGATTTGCCACACCCGTTACCCCCTTTATCTCACATCTTATCTTTATTTTACAATAAAAAGCACCACAAGCAAAAGCAAACTTTTTCCTTTAAAATAGCATAATTAAAGGACCCCAATGCATGCCGGGGTCCTTTAAATGTTATAATAATTATTTTGAACAAACCTTGGCAGCTTCATCAGCAGCAGATGCAGCATCTGCAGTATAGATATCAGCAGCTACCTTATCACAGAAACTCTGTGTTACAGGGGCACCGCCTATCATTATAGTAATCTTATCTCTGATGCCTGCTTCGGTAGCAGCCTTAACAACCGCTTCGATTTCGCCCATTGTAGTAGTGAGAAGTGCTGAACATGCAATTATCTGCGCATTTTCAGCTATAGCAGTCTGAACAAACTTTTCGGCACTTACATCAACTCCAAGGTCTATTACTTCAAGTCCTTTACCTTCCATCATCATTCTAACGAGGTTCTTTCCTATATCATGTAAGTCGCCTGAAACAGTTCCGAGTACAACCTTACCTGCTGAAGTAACTCCGCTTGAAGCTAGGAGTGGCTTAAGAATTTCTGTACCTGCAGTCATAGCTCTAGCTGCAATAAGTACGTCAGGAACATATATTTCATCTTTTTTAAACTTATCACCTATAATACCCATTCCATCTAGCAAGCCTTCTTTGAGGATAGATTCTGGACTTATTCCTTCATCAATAGCTTTCTGAACTAGTTCTTTTACTATCTTTGCTTTACCTATCTGCAGATTTTGAGAAATCTCATTTAATATACTCATTATGTACCTCCAAGGTTTAATTGTTCGTAGCTTTTATTCTCATTTTAATATAAGAAGAGTACTTTGTATTGCAAATATTTTATTTTTTTTGTAATATTTAATGTTTTAATTTAGCAAAATTACGAACACTAATATTAAATACATTAATTCTATGTAAATTTTTTACATACTGTGTTAACACAAATCTAACATTTTGTTAATGATGCTCTAAAAAACGTTTAATAAAATGCAATTATAGATACAATTACACGGAGGGAATAATGACTAAGGCTTTTTTTTATAGAATATTAACTGTTTTAGCTTTATTATTAACATTTACAATAGGAATAACAGGTTGTACTTCAAGTGCAACAGATAATAGTGGCAGCAGTAGCAATATGGGAGATGTACCTGGAAGTAATGTATCAGTAATTGGTTCTACATCGGTAGGTCCACTTATGCAGCAACTGGCTGACGATTTTTCTGACAAAAATCCTAACATTTTGGTTGACATTCAGCAGGTTGGTTCTTCACAAGGTATTAAGGCTGCTATAGATGGGACAGCACAGATTGGAATGTCATCACG
>JAEZFR010000250.1 GCA_023417285.1 Bacillota bacterium | reverse complement strand
TACTATTGACATAAGAAGCTTGCCATTGTTTTTAGATTTCAATCATGAAATACATACTCATACATTTTTATATAAAGATATTTGTCATGTAGATAAGGCTAGTCCTATTGAAGGGATGGAAATTAGGATCGCTACACCTACTGATATACAGAGTATTATTGAATATCATGAGAATCGTGTTGATATACAAGGAAGTTGGCTAAGACCGTATTGTACTAATCTTATTAAAAAGCAACAATTATTTTTATTTGAGGTAAACAATGAAATGATAGCAACAGGAGAAAGAAGAATAAGCGAGAGCCAAAAAGGATATGCGCACATTGGAGTTACAGTGGCTAAAGAATATCGTAAAAAAGGGCTAGCATCCTATATTTTATCTTATTTAAAAAAAGACTGCTATATATATGGATTAATTCCTATTTGCTCAACTACGATCAAGAATATAGGCTCTCAAAAGGCCATACAAAATTCAGGGTTCTTTGCTTACCATCGTATTGTAAAGGTGAAATTTTAAGACAAGGATTTAGTATTTATTGACCCCGGACTCTCTTTTGCGTTCCAATATAACAAAAAAGCCTTGAAACTCAAGGCTTTTTTCAATGCAGTCGAGGGGACTTGAACTCCTTATGCTACTCTGAAACCCCCATAGAAAGGAGCAATTCGATTTTGAACTATTTGAACAGTGATCAAACCCGCATAGATGGTTTTGTTGTTTCCTTTCATAATTAAGATATCCGTTCAAATTTCATATTATTTTTTGAAGCAAATTTTTGTGCATAGGAGCCTTCAGAACCTTTTATGACTAATGATCTATTGGTATTATAGAATGCAATATCGGAAATGCTTGTCACAGAAGTAGGGATTGTGATCTCCATTAACTTAGAGCAGCCATAAACGAAACTACCATTAATCCTCTTAAGTGACGAAGGTAATGTAATGGAGGTTAAACTCTCACATCCATAAAATACAGACTCACCCATTTCTTTCACGGAATTTGGTATTGTTATTGTTGTCAGCTTCTTACAATTTGAAAATGCACCGGCTTCGATACTCTTAACGGAGCTGGGTATTGTTATCTTAGTCAGTCCCTCACAACGGGCAAATGCAACGGCTCCAATACTCGTAACGGAATTGGGTATTGTTATCTCAGTTAAATTTGTACATCCGTCGAATGCATTTTTCCCAATTCTTTTGACAGAGCTTGGTATCGATATACTGGTTAAACCGCAACCGCTAAATACTGCATTCCCAATACTTGTGATTGTATTCGGTAATGTTATACTCCTTAAACCGGAGCAATTGAAAAATGCTCCATCCCCAAGGCTTTTTACAGAACTCGGAATGGTTATCTTTGTTAAGGCCTTACAATTGTAAAACGCTTCTATTCCTATGCTCTCAACAGAATTTGGTATAGTAACCTTATTTAGCTTTTGGCAAGCATGAAACGCATGATCCCCTATACTTTTAACGGTTTTGGGTATGATCACACTTTCTAATTCATTATTAAATTTGAATGCATTCTCTCCAATGGTATGGACAGAATTCGGTATGGTTATACCCCCGGAACACTTTGTTCCATCAATCAGGATACCATTTACTACTACCACAGGATCCTTATCCTGCTGCTTTTTCAACCATGATGTTTTAATAAATGCATCTACACCTATGCGATTAACGGTTTTAGGAATCGTTATATTCGTTAATTCGGTACAGCCGTAAAAAGCTTCCTTGTCAATATTCTTTACCGTGTTGGGTATTGTAACACTTGTTATTTTGCTATTGAAAGAAAAGGCATTATCATTGATAATTCTAACGGAATTTGGTATCGTAACCTTCCCTTCGCAGGTTTTTCCGTCAATCAGGATATCACTCACTATAACAATAGGGTTTTTCTCCTGCTGCTTTGTCAGCCATGGTGTTTTATTAAACGCATCTTTTCCAATACTGTTGACCGTTTTAGAAACAGTTATTGTTGATAATGCAGTACAATTATAAAAAGCTTCCCTTCCGATACTTTTTACTGATTTGGGTATTACTACACTCGTTATTACACTGTTGTCTTTGAAGGCCTCATCATTGATAGTTTTTACTGACTCCGGTATCGTAACCTTCTTATTACTGATACCTCCTTTAATCAGAATATCATTAACAATTACATATGGATTTTTTTTCAGTTTTGAATTAAGCCATGGCGTTCCGGTAAAGGCTTCTTTGCCTATACTGGTAACTGACTTTGGTATACTGATACTTTTTAAGTTCTCGCAGCTATGAAAAGCCGAGTAACCAATACTTTTAACTGTATCCGGTATAGTTACGCTCTCTATATACAAATTGCGCACAAATGCAAGCTCATTAATACTTGTTACCCCTTTAGGAATAGTAACCTCTTTATCACGTCCCTTATAACTAATTAATACACCATCTTCAATGGTAAAATCAAATTCTGCTGCCATTACTTTACTTGGGATTGCAAACATTGTAATCATGACTGCAATAATTACAAAACTCTTCATTAAAATCCGTAATCCTCTGCCAATTAGATGTCCCATGTTAGCTTTCATATCATTTCCCTTTCTCTTATGTAGTTTGAATACTTTACAGCTTAATTTCACTAATCCAATTTACTTAACCCTGACTAGTAGGGTACTCAACATAAATTTTTCCCATTCGTCCGTTGTTATCGCCCCAATAACTGCAACAACTGCTTGATATAAATATCCTCTGGAGCCTTCTATTCCCCCATTTTCTGCATCCTTTCTTTATATTGGTTTCGTCCATGCAATATCCTTTAGCATAAACTATCAAATGGTGCATGACGGTAATACTTGTTACTATTATGGCATAATATACCAACCAACTCAAGTCTCTATGAAAGTTTAATCTTACTTTTTGTCTGATTTAAACCCAATTTATCTAATGGATTAAAGATATCAAAATCAATACCAAGATCATTACCGAACATTTACAAACTCTTTCACAACTGTCAATTCTGAATGACCAACATTTTCTTCAATCTGAATATGTCACCATTCAGAATCCACTGTTTGCAAACGTGTGTCTATATAAGTGAGCAGAAGTCTTAAGAGCTCCTCTAGACTTGTTGTATCTCAGAGCATCCTGATAAGATTTTATAGCTGCTTTTGTGCCTGTGACAGTACAGAATAGGTCATCGTTTAATTCACCGCCACGATAAAATTGTAAAAGAAGATACGCACTAGTACTCGGCTAAAAAGCCCCTAGAATCTAGCGCGTATCTACGTTATTTTATCTTAGTTTTGTAACACAAAAAAACTGCAGTCGAGGGGACGTTGCCCAAGGGGTTCAAGGTAAACGGTAAACCATGCGTACTGGCGTAAAGAAAGCCGCCAGGTGATGGCGGAATAGAGTTTATGGCTTTTGTTTTCTGCATGATTCAGGAAGTGCTTCTGACCATGGAAGCAGATCGCTGAGAAAGGCCAAATTCTTATCATCCATATGTTTGGGAATCTCGGTCAGGAGATGCTCGAAATAATTGTACGGTTTCAGGTGATTAGCCTTTGCGGTTTCTGCAATGCTGTAGATAATGGCACTTGCATCAGCTCCTGCAATGGTGTCAATCATCACCCAATTCTTCTTGCAGATGCAGAATCCACGGATTGACTGTTCAGCGGAATTGTTATCGATTGGAATTTCACCATCTTCCAGAAATGCGCGCAGATATTTTTCCTGATTGATAGAGTAAGTAAAACCGTTATACGTTTTCCCTTTTACCGGAACTTTATTTAAATTCTGTTTTACCCACACAAAATAAGCATCGACCAAAGGTTTTACTGTAAGCAGGCGATGTTTTAATCATTCTTCCGGTTCCATATCAGAGAGTTTGTTTTCTTCTCTGTATATTGCTTGGACCTGTTTTAATCCGAGATAGGCAAGTGCATTGTGGCAGGTTGATTTTGGCATCTCTTTTACTGCTTCATCAAATCTGCGTCTTGCGTGTACCCATCATCCGGCAATTTTCAGGTCCTCACGCTCTTTTTCAATTGTATGATAGACCTGATAGCCATCCGTTACACAGATGCCATGAAAATCCTTTAGGAACTTCCTCGGATGACTGGCATTCCTCGAAGGCTGATATTCATACAGGATGATGTGCCTGTCTTGATTCAGTCTTCCAGTTCGGTAGACCCACATGTAATGCTTATTGCCGTTTGTGCGGTCTTCCTTTGTGACACGTACCGGCGTCTCATCTGCCTGCAGCACATGGTAATCATAAAGCTTTTCATGCAGATAATCATAAAAAATGGACAGATACCTTTCCGCACAGAGGATGGTCCAGTGGGCCATTTCACCACGAGTAATCGTAATACCATATCGTTCGAATTCCTGCTCCTGACGATAAAGAGGAACGGCATTTACATACTTTGCATTTATAATAGCAGCTTCCAGAGATGCAGATACCAGGCTGTTTCTTAATAAGTACCCTGGATGATTTGCCTTTTTAAAGTGATTATCTTTTTTGGATTAGTACACACCCACATGATGTTCTTCAAGCTCTACCTTTGCGGGGGTAAACTTATATCTATTGTAGATCTCATCTTCAAGCTGATACCAGCCATCTTCACCAAATTCAGCGATGAGTTCTTCTTCTGACATCATATGAGAGACGGGAACTACGGGAAGATCTTTGATATTCTGAGCACGTTTTCCTTTGACCTTTTTTGACCTTGGTTTCGCTGGCTCTTCTTCCTCATATTCTGTGATGGAAGCAATCGCTTCTGCTTCATTGAAAAAGACAATCTCTCCATCGACTTCTATAAATGCAATCTGATTAGTAGTGTCGAGTTTTCAGATGACTTTCCAAACCGATGGTTGTTCAATACAGCGACCTGTTCTAATACGAGCTGCAACTTATGGTCAATGTCTTTCAATTGCTCTTGTTGTGCAAGAAATAATTGAACGATGGTTGCTTTGTCAAAATGATTCAGTTGTTCTTCTGTATATTGAATCGCCATAGTGGACCCACCTTTCATGGTCCTATTATAGCGTATTTTGCGTAATAATGCCAATCAAAGCAGTTTTATGTTTCGGCATTTTGCCTATGGATAGAAGTTACTGAGCGGCTTATAGTCGCAAGTTAAATTCCAGGCTTTCGAATTGATTTCTGTATACTTCAGGTAATCATTGGAT
>JAEZFR010000242.1 GCA_023417285.1 Bacillota bacterium | reverse complement strand
GCTATGTATATATAAACACAAATAGTGAATTAATTTATACCTATAGAAAGATTAAAGATATCGCTTATTTACCTGCAGAGAGCATATATTTCGGGAGTATAGATATTCCAGTTTTCATATTATCTTTATTGCAGTTTCAAGATGTTATCAAGAATCATAAAGAGGGAAATGGTATAAGCTATACAATTGAAAAAAGTATATATTGGAGTGAGCATAAAAACCAATGGGTTACGTCATATTCATTTAGAGACTTGTTCATGTTAATCAATTACACAATAATTGAGCAGTTAAGTAGTAAAGATGGAAAAACTTTGAGGCAATGCAAGTTCTGTGATAATTGGTTTATGCCTGATAATCCGAAAAAGGAATATTGTTCTGAAAAGTGTAGAAATATTGCAAACGTACGAAAAAGTAGGAAAAAAATAAAGCAGCATTGTGAAGATACAAATTAATGCGAGGATGGTGATTAAATGGCTACTGTAACGAAAATAAACGATTCCACATATAAGGTAGAAGTTTTAACTGGAGTGGATTCAAAAGGTAAAAAGCTTCGTAAATTTACGACCATTAAGTTAGAGAGTAAGCCAAACACTCAGAAAGCTGAAAAGGAGCTTCAATCCAAGATAGCGCTGTTTGAAGATCAGGCAAAAAATGGTCTAATCTTAGATCAAAAAATAACATTAGCCGCCTATATTAATAAGTGGATACCTCTGCAAGAATTGGAACCCAAAACTTTATTTAGGTATAAGGAAATGATAAATTCTAGGATAATCCCAGCATTAGGTCATATAAAGCTAAATGAGCTTAAGCCCTTGCACCTAGAGGAGTTCTATAAGAATCTTAAAGAAAATGGTATTAGGCTTGATAATAAGTATATTGCAAAGGATGAATTAATCTTATCTTTGAGAGAATATAAGAAAAAAGAAATATCAGAAAGATCTAGAGTTCCCTTAAGAACTATTGAAAGCTTAATGGCAAAAAACACTGTAACAGCTAAAACCGCAAACATATTTTGCAACAATTTAGAATTAAAGCTCAATGATAGTTTTCTTCTTGCAGGTGAACCACAGGCACTATCAGATAGGACAATATTGCATCACCATAGATTGATAAGTTCAATACTAACACATGCTGTACAATCTCAGATTATACTTGCTAATCCATGTTCAAGAATGAAGGCTCCTAAAACTAAGAACAAAAGAATTAGCTTTTATTCAGAAGAGCAAACAAAAGAGCTATTGGCAGCACTAGAAACAGAACATATAAAATATAAAACTATGGTATTATTAGATATTTTCACTGGTTTGCGGATAGGCGAATTAATGGGGTTAACCTGGAATGATGTTGACTTTAAAGCGTGCATGATTACTGTAAATAAAGCTAGTCAATACCTACCATCAATGGGAACCTTTGAAAAATCCACTAAGAACGAATCATCAAATAGAAAAATGACTGTACCTAAATCAATTATTGCTGCATTAAAAGAATACCGTAAATGGTGGCTTGAACAGAAAGTAAAGTGTGGAGACCAATGGACTGAAGAATCGAACAACCTATTTGTCAAATGGAACGGTGAACCGGCATACACCTATGAGCTTACAAAATGGTTCCCTGAATTTCTTGTAAGACATAAGCTACCACACATAACACCTCATGGACTAAGACATACCTGTGCAACTTTATTATCTGCATCAGGCCTACCAATTGCAAATATCAGTAAAAGGTTAGGTCATTCCAGAACAAGTACCACAATGGATATATACATCAAGAGTTTAGAAAGTGTAGATAATATGGCTGCTGATTTATTAGAAAAATCTCTATTAACTAAAAAATCAAAAGGAAAAAAGAAAGCTTAAAACTATAAAATAAGGATTCTCCAATTGCAGAGATTCCTTATTTTTCTAGCGGAATTTTAGCGGAATTAAAGCGGAAAAAGTTATCGAATTCCGCTAAAATATATAAAAAGTTATAAAATACCAATCCTACGCAATCCGCTTATATCAGCATTTATACGATTTAATAGAAACTTATAGAAACCTCTAGCACGCACTCCAAAACCGTAGGTTGCGTGTTCGAATCGCGTCTCCCCTGCCAAAGTGAAAAAACACCTTTCGGGATAATCCGAGAGGTGTTTTTTGCTTTATTTACTTCCTGCATATTTTTTCACTCTATTTTAATCCGATTTTCTGCCAATAGCCTTACCAGTAATAGCCTCATTAACTATAATTGCACCCTTACATTTATTTAAAATATAGCCTACACACTAATATTTGCCGAATTTAGAAGATTATATTATAATAGAGGTAATGAAAAATGGAAGGTTAAGGGAGAGCATATTCATCTTTGCTCAATCTAGCCTACAGAAATACCACTTGCAAACTTCACTTAACTGGAGGTGAGAATTATTAAAAAGTCATTTTTAAGAAAACTAGAATTAAAAGCTTTATCCCATGCAGAATAACGATAATGTTATCTATTTCTGTATGGGACAAATAGGTATGCATTATCTGCTTATTCTGCCTTTATTTATCTAATATAAATAAGGAGCGGATTCTATGAAATACAAAAATGCAGCAGATGTGTTACCAGAAGGACTATTAAAGGAGATTCAAAGATACATAGAGGGCGGTCTGATATATATCCCCAATAACAATGCCAAAAAAGGCTGGGGAGAAAAAAGCGGCTCCCGCGTATACTACTCGGTAAGAAACAACGAAATTAAAAAGAATTACAAAGATGGGAAATCCATATCTGAGATATCTGATCTGTACGGATTAGCATTTGATACGGTCAGGAGAATTATATACACTTAAATTTGAAGGGACTGCAACACAGTGATTAAGATTTATTCACTGTGCAACAGTCCCTTTGTATGTCATAAATAAGTATAACTATTTGTGACATTTATCCCTATTACTACAAATGTTAAAATCAGGGTATAATGTAGAGTTGTTTATAAACTTGCTCAATCAGCAGCGATAAGTGATTCTAGGTATTAACTAACAAATGTAATATTGGAGGAAATTATATGCGTTACGAATTTAGCTTTTACAAAGATGAAGACTTTGATGGAATTGAAGATCTTATATTAGCGTCTTACCAATGGGAGTATCCCGTTTGGGCACTGAGCAGGAATGAGTTTTCAAGGGGACTTCACCCCGCTCACACAGGACATTATGGCGCATGGTATCGTACAGTGGGTGTGTACAGAGAAAGTGGTAAAATTGTAGCTTGTGTTATCAATGAAGGAAATTACGACGGTTCAGCATTTTTCTTATTTGATTCAAAAGAACGTGGACAAGAAGAAGAGCTCCTTAAGGATATGATTAAATTTGCCAAGACATACGTTGCAGCTGTCAAAGATGACAGAAGGACAAGATATGTAAATATATATGTACCTACTTGGAATACAACACTTAAGGAAATGGCTATCAATAGTGGCTTTTGCAAAGAAGAATGTGGCCATGAAATATATGTACTCCCTTTTAATAAGCAACGCTTTGACGTAAAGCTACCTGCTGGCTATACCTTTGTTGATGGCAATACAGTGCCTGACTTCTATCTTACTAATGTACATAGATTATCATTTAATTATGGTACAGAGTCTCACGCATGCGAACACGGAGAACAGGCTTTCCATGACTTAAGAAAAATGAAGCATTATAGAAAAAATCTAGATTTATGCGTCCTTGATGAGCAAAAGAGACCTGTTGCCATTGCAATTATATGGTATGACGAAAAGATGCCTTACTGTGAATTAGAACCGCTAGCTGTAGTATGGTGGGAAAGAAGAAAAGGAATTGCTACTGCCATTCTACACGAAGTTGCCAACCGAGTTATGGAAATGTTCCCTGAATGCACTGGAATGCTAGGCGGGGATCAGACCTTTTATCCAAAAATCGGATATGAAAAGAAGGCCATTATACCTGTGTACCACTGGGAATTAGAAATCATTATTTCTTGGGAAAAGGAATCCTACGATAAGGATTATGCAAAGGAAGTATAAAGATAAGAAACAACTATCTGGTTTGGACAGCAGTAAAATGTAGTTTAAAAAAAGAAGGCTTAGATGCTTGGACTAAGCCTTCTTTTGTCTATATGAAGATAACATTTTTTAATCAGCTTGAATCTTCAAATACTTGTCATATGCAGCTTCCATCAAAATGAAAAAAGCCTGTCCCTCTGTTGCAGTGCCTGGTCTGTCAAATTTAGGAGTACTACATACACCTTGTACCAGTCCATATTCATCAACCTTTTGGTATACTGCTTCCCGGTACTTATCAGCATACTCTATGTAGCTTGAATCCAGCCAGTTTTCAGTGACACCGCTATAAATAGTGTAGGCTAACATCTGAGGTAAATTGGTTTCAACGAATGTACTACTATCATCTATGACATCATAAAAAAGGAAGTCTTGCCTTTGATATCTTATGCATCCCTCCAATATACTCTTAATAAATGCAGCGAGTTCCACTTTATCTTTTTTTCTGCTGTCCGGAAGCATTCTGATAACCCTTGCTATCCCGGATGCCGCCCAACCATTACCTACTCCCCAGAAAGCCTTGCGCTCAAACTTCTTCAGGTCATCATCCCACATATGGCTAAAAAGCTGATGGTCCTCATTCCATAATATTTTTTTCATACCCCATATCTGTTTTAACGCCTCATCGTACTGCTCTGCATAAGCAAGAAATGGTGGTGCCATAAAATATGAATCCACCCACACCATACCCTCATTTT
>JAEZFR010000191.1 GCA_023417285.1 Bacillota bacterium | reverse complement strand
GATTATCTCCCGAGCTAAGTAAAACCTCCGCTCTGGGCAAATTAGTGTTTTGACCTGATACCACTGGGCTCAACGATAATACTAAAATTAATACTATTGAAGCAACTATTGTTGTTTTTTTCATAAACCTCACCTCATAAGAACTTAATATTATACTTTCCTTAAAGGGAAGTATTTATTAATGTCCCTGTTTGAGGGTTTCTGGAGTTCTATTATATTTGTATAAAAAACAACCAAGGGACCCCAACCTAAAAGTTGTGGGCCCCTTATTATTTAACTTAAATTTAGAAGATATTTATTGTATTTACTATTCAAACAGTATCTAATATTTTTTCTATTCAATGTAGCATTATCTTTTCTAAATAAAAGGCAATCATTATCTTACTAATTAATGTAGCATTATCTTTTCTATATTAATGGGTGCTTCTATTACCTTTTCGCAACAAGCATTGCAATTGTCTTGTATATCTGAATGGTTACAAGTGGCACCAATGAGAATAATACAACCATTCCAATGTGATTTAGAGCAGTTGGGTCTACATCAAAGATGGACTGTAGTGGTGATATAGCCAATACTACTGTCAAAAGCAGTGCTCCTCCCAACAATGCAAGCCACTGGAATTTATTTGTGAACAGGCCAATCTTAAATATTGGAAGACCAGAACGACAGTTAAATCCATGCAGCAATCTTGACAAGGTCATTACAGAGAATGCCATTGTACTTGCAAGTGTTGCGCCCCCTATATTGAGGCCATAATAGAATGCTGTTATTGTACAGGCTGAGATAACAAAGCCTTCAAATACAATCTGAGCCAGGAACTTACCTGTAAGTATTGACTCATTTGATGCACGGGGCTTTTCATTCATTATATTCTTACCATAAGGCTCTAGTCCCAATGCAATAGCTGGCATTGAATCGGTTATAAGGTTGATAAACAGCAGGTGCACAGCTGTAAATGGCAAAGGTAAATTTGCTATTGAGGTAAACAATACCGCAAGTATTCCCGCCATATTACCCGATAACAAAAACTTAATGGAGCTTTTTATATTTGTGTAAATACTTCTTCCGTAGGAAACTGCCTTTACAATTGTTGCAAAGTTATCGTCAGTGAGAACCATGGACGAAGCATCCTTAGCAACCTCTGTTCCCGTTTTACCCATTGCAACACCGATATCAGCCTGCTTTAATGCAGGAGCATCATTGACACCATCGCCCGTCATAGCAACAACATTACCCCTTTGCTGCCATGCTCTTACTATCCTGATTTTGTGTTCTGGAGAAACTCGTGCGTATACTGAAATATTAGCAACCTCTTCTACCAGCTGCTCATCCGACATATTTTCGATTTCTTTACCCTCTATTGCTTTTCCACTATTATCAAGTATCCCTATTTGCTTAGCAATGGCAGATGCCGTGATAATATGGTCACCGGTAATCATTACAGGCTTGATACCTGCTCTCTTACAATCTTCAACAGCTTGTTTTGACTCTTCTCTAGGAGGATCAATCATCGCAAACATTCCCCAAAAGGTAAGTTCTGTTTCATCCTCTACGCTGAGATTCTCAATGCTATTGATTTTCTTGCAGGTAACCGCCAAAACCCTGAGACCATTTTCGGAAAGTTCCTTGTTTGCTGACTTAATTGCCTCAATATGTTGTGATGAAAATTTAACTTCAGCATCATTCTCTAAAATAGTAGTAATTCTTCCTAGAATTACGTCCAACGCACCCTTTGTAACCATTACCAACTCATCATTTATTTTATGAACTGTGCTCATAAGCTTTCTGTCTGAGTCAAATGGTATCTCCGAAAGCCTTGGATACTGGTTTCTAATATCAACCTCATTTTCATTATATTCTCTAGCTAGCTTAACTAAAGCAATCTCAGTTGGGTCACCTATTTCATCATTATTTGTTGAAATCTGAGCATCACTACAGAGGATACCATAAGTAACAAGCTTACTTTGGAGCTTTGCCGACTTATCTATAGCTTGTGATTCCACCAATTGCCCATTAACAAATATCTTTTTTACCTTCATTTTGTTTTGTGTAAGAGTACCTGTTTTGTCAGAGCATATTATTGATACGCTTCCTAAGCTTTCTACAGAGTGGAGCTTTCTGACAATAGCATTTTCCTTCGCCATTTTCTGAGTGCCAATAGCAAGTACAATGGTTACTATAGAGCTTAATGCCTCTGGAATAGCAGCAACAGCAAGAGCTATTGCAAACATCAAGGCTTCCATAATTTCATAGCCTCTTACAGCATTAAGAATAAAAATACCTGCACACAAAATAAGTATTGCTATGGATAGCTTCTTGCCAAACTTATCGAGATTAACCTGTAAAGGTGTCTTCTTTTCCTGAGCAGTTTCAAGCAAGGTAGCAATCTTACCCAACTCGGTCTTCATTCCCGTTCCTGTTACAACACAAGTAGCTCTTCCATAGGTAACCAAGCTTCCCGAAAATACCATGTTCTTTCTATCTCCGATAGGAACATTTACTTCGGTTATCATTTCACTATGCTTAATAACAGGTTCTGATTCCCCTGTTAGAGAGCTTTCATTTACTTGCAGACTACAATTCTCAACAATTCTGCAATCCGCACATATGCTGTCCCCTGCTTCAACTATCAGAATGTCCCCAGGAACTACCTCTCTAGAAGGAATCTCCTGCTTTTCACCATCTCTAATTACCTTGGCTGAAGGCCTCGTCATAGCTTTTAGACTGGCCAATGACTTCTGTGCCTTTACATACTGCACTGTGCCAAGTACTGCATTTAAAATTGTAACTGCTATTATAACTGCGGAGCTCTCGAAGTCTTTCATAAACATGGATATAGCTGCTGCACAGAGCAAAATAATTACTAGAAAATCTGCAAATTGACTGAAAAATATTTTTAGTATTCCCGGTCCCTCTGATTCATTTAATTCATTATACCCGTGCTTTTTTTGATGCTCTTTTACTTTCTCAGAAGAAAGACCATCAATATTTGAATTAAACTCTTTTAATACCTCTTGTGACTCCTTGTTATACTGGTCCACCATACACTCACCCTTCTCAAAATAATGTAAATAAATGTTGTATATATTAAGAAATGAGACTCCGAAACAAATAGAATAAACCAATTGTTCCAGAGTCTCACGAATTATTGGATAACCGGGCATTATAGCCGTAGTGACGATTAGCCATCTGCTTATGCAGATCGTTACTCCCTCCGATATTTTTCAATACATACATTTTCTTGTCAAATGCTAAACATAATGTTTTGCATCTTTAAATAGTTTTTAAAATATAAAAAGACCTTTAATGCAGTTTTGATGCATTAAAAGTCTTGTAAACCAAATTGGAAACAAAGCCAGTGAATTTTCACGTGGATGTTGACTTTGTAATTATAACTACTCCCTTTTAATTATAAATTAATTATAAAAAATATAATAAACGATTCTAAATTAAATGTTAATATCTTTTTTATAATTATAGTTATATCTATGCCTTCTGTCAATAATTTTAGTCAAAAAATGGATAAACTACTTTGTCACAACCGTGCATGAACTACAGTCAAAACAGTGCATGAACTACAGTTAACACAGTGTATGAACTACTTCTGGCCATAGTACGCATTGTCGCCATGCTTTCTCATGAAGTGCTTCTCTAGCAGATATTGATTGACACCATTGTTACCAGGTGAGAGCAATTCTGTATTAAATGCCATCTTTGCCACTTCTTCCATTACAACAGCATTGTGAACAGCTTCATGCGCATTCTTACCCCAGCTGAATGGCCCATGATCTTCCACAAGTACACCAGGGACATATATTGGATTAATATTTTTGAAGGTGTCTGCAATTACTAGACCAGTATTCTTCTCATAATCACTGTTTACCTCTTGCTCTGTCAGCTTCCTTGTACAAGGGATTTGACCATAAAAGTAATCCGCATGTGTAGTACCACAAGCAGGTATAGCTCTACCAGCCTGAGCCCAGCTGGTTGCCCATGAAGAATGAGTATGTACCACCCCGCCTACCTCCTTGAACTCCTTGTATAAAACCAAGTGCGTAGGTGTATCAGAGGAAGGTCTAAGTGTCCCTTCAACCTGGTTTCCTTCAAGATCAAGAACAATGAGATGTTCTACCTTTAGTTCAGAATATGGCACTCCACTAGGTTTAATAACAAACAATCCCTTTTCTCTATCTATACCACTTACATTTCCCCATGTGAATGTAACCAGTCCGTATTTTGGCAAGTCAAGATTTGCCTGCAAAACCTCTTCTTTTAAATACTTAAGCATTTTGAACACTCCTTATTCTAATCAGTTTATAAATATCATTCTTTTTTCAACAATTTAATAATATGTACTTTTTTCTGATAACCAACAATACGGTATTTTCATATTAGTAAACTTAATAATATGTACTTTTCCTTAATAGCAAAAATTGCCGTTTCTTTTTCAAATATGTATTTATCTTCTTAAACAACTTTATAACATGATACTCCAGTTATAACTTACAAAAGTTGTCCGTACAATTTAAATTATATATTACATATAGTAAATTTTCAACAATTTGATTAAATCAAAAAGAAACTAATAGTCAATTTTTCCCACAACAGATTAAAGCAGAAATTATCAGTATTATATTAATCCTTGAAATATAGCAAATTCCCCCTATCAGCACACAATTTCTGTAGTAGAATTACTCGTAGCCACACATGGATTGTAGAGATTAATGTCCTATCAGCTCAAGCTGCGACCTTCTAAATTGGCTTGGTGTAAGGCCCACCCTCTGTCTAAACTGACGCATAAAATGAACTTCATTTTCATAGCCGCATATCTCTGCTATATACTTTATCTTATAATCACTTTTTGCTAACTGGTATTTTGCAAAATCTATTCTGCTAGAGACTATATCTGACATACAAGATACCCCAAAAACCTGCTTATAAAGATGCTCAAAATGAGAGACGCTTAGATTAGTTTTGGCTGAAATGCTCTCAATATCCCATTTTAAATAGGGCATATTATGTATTTCATTTCTAATGCTCTGAAGCACTTCAAAATGACTTACATTTATTTTTTCCATGCTCCTCATCTCCAGCAGCTCCGCTAATCTCATAAAGAAGCATTTCAATTTAAGTGCTTTTATCTGTTCTACATAATTTCCTGCTCTAGAGTTTTCCGTTGCAAGGTCCAGTATTAACTGCGACATCTCATTTATTAATATATAGCTGCAATTTTCCACAAGTATGTCCATTGGCAGGTTTAGACTGTCAAACCAATCCTTATCCTCTACCTGAAAATGTAGCCAGTCATCTGTATATGTATCAGTACTTGCCCTATACTGTTGAGCAGTGCCCTCTCTGTAAATAATAACTGTGTTTTTATCTACACGATGCTCCTCATTATTGATAATAAAAATACCAGGGGTCTTTATCAGCAAAAATAAGTAATCCCCGCTACCATTAGGCCTGCTAATATAGAACTTCTCATCATGTGTATGATTATATCCAATTTTCACTAGCTTCAAATAATCACCCCCAATTTTTAGCAGAAAACATCAGTATATTAGCATTATATATCACTTTATTTTAAAAGTTAACATGATAATATATAATATAAATGTATGTACAAGTACAAATAGAAAGGATGACAATTGTATGAAGGCTAAGTTAAAACTATCCCGCGATTATAAAATTGGAAAGATTGATAAGAGAGTTTACGGTTCTTTTATCGAACACCTCGGAAGGGCAGTATATAATGGCATCTACGAACCAACCCATCCAACGGCTGATGACATGGGCTTCCGAAAAGACGTATTAGACTTGATAAACAAACTTAATGTTCCGATTGTAAGATATCCAGGCGGTAACTTTGTATCAGGATATAACTGGGAAGATGGAACGGGCCCTAGGAACAAGCGTCCCCGCAAAACAGATCTTGCATGGAGAACTATCGAAACTAATGAAGTAGGAATTGATGATTTTCAAGAATGGGCAAAACGTGCTAATACTGATGTTATGATGGCAGTTAACCTTGGTACCCGCGGACCTAGCGAGGCACGTAACCTGATAGAATATTGCAACCTCAAATCAGGCACCTACTACAGTGACCTTAGAAGACAAAATGGCTTTGAGCAGCCTTTTGATATAAAGACCTGGTGCTTGGGTAATGAAATGGACGGACCTTGGCAGATCTGTTCAAAGACAGCAGAAGAGTATGGAAGAATAGCATGTGAAACTGCAAAAGTAATGAAATGGGTTGACCCAACCATTGAACTAGTTGCCTGCGGAAGCTCTGGTCTCGGAATGCCTACCTTTGCAAAGTGGGAGAGCACAGTATTGGAGCATACATATGATTATATAGAATATATATCCTTGCACCAATATTATGGTAATCATGAAAAGGACACCAAAACCTTCCTTGCAAGATCATTGCAGATGGATGAGTTTATAAAGTCAGTTGTATCAATCTGTGATTACATTAAGGCAGTGAAGCATTCAAAGAAGAAGATTAACCTTTCATTTGATGAGTGGAATGTGTGGTTCCATAGTAATGAGCAGGACAAGAAAATTGAGAGCTGGTCCATTGCCCCACCGCAGCTTGAAGATATATACACCTTTGAGGATGCACTTGTGGTTGGCTGTATGCTTATAACACTTCTCAAAAATGCTGATAGAGTTAAGATTGCTTGTTTGGCTCAGCTTGTAAATGTAATTGCACCTATCATGACCGAAAACGGCGGCGCTGCATGGGCACAGACAATATTCTACCCATTTATGCATACATCCTGCTTCGGACGCGGTGAAGCCCTAATAAGCTACGTTGAGTGTGATAAATATGATACAAAGGAAATCACTGATGTTCCTTATGTCGAAAGCGTTGCAGTTTACAATGAGGAAGCAGAGGAACTTACTGTATTTGCCGTAAACCGTTCATTGGATGAAAAAATAGAGTTATCCACTGACCTGCGTGATTTCCCTGGCTACAAAGCTGTTGAGCACATAGTGCTAGAGCATTCAGATTTGCTAGCGGTAAACACTGCTGCGGCACCAAACACAGTATTGCCTCACTCAAACGGAAAAACTATCGTAGATGATGGCACTGCTACTTCACTGCTCAACAAGCATTCCTGGAATGTAATAAGATTTAAAAAGTAATTCAATATAAAAAATGCGGAGCTATAAAATTTCTTAGATGCCCTACAGTTGCATCCAGAATTCTAATAGCTCCGCATTTTTCATGAGGTTCACACATAGGCTATATATTAAAATAATACCCTATCAAAGTTAACATAAAACTAAAAAGCTTTAGTTTTATTTAAGTTTCCATACTATATCAGCAAGCATCAAATCTCTTTTTAGCTCATTTATATCTGTTTTTTCATTGATATGCACAAATTCAATTCCCAATATGTCAGCAAAATCTCTCATATGCTCTGCTGTAAGTGTATAACTAAGTACTGTATGATGTGCTCCACCTGCAAGTATCCATGCCTCGGCAGAAGTTTCAAGGTCGGGCAATGGTTTCCACATAACCTGAGCAACTGGAAGCTTAGGCATATCAGCAATAGGTGTAATAGCCTTTATATCATTGACTATTAATCTCATTCTTCCACCCATGTCAACAAGTGTAACACAGATTGCGTCTCCAGGTCTACCCTTGAATTTCATTCTTGCTGGTGGATTCTTACCTCCTATTCCGAGAGGCTCAACGTCTATTGCAACTCTGCCATCTGCAATTGACGGACAGATTTCCAGCATATGTGCACCGAGTATAAGTTCATTACCCTTCTCGAGATGGTAGGTGTAATCTTCCATAAATGATGTTCCACCCTTAAGACCAGTCTCCATCACCTTCATTACTGCAACCATAGCCGCTGTCTTCCAGTCCCCCTCGCCAGCAAAACCGTATCCTGCTTCCATCATTCTTTGAGTTGCCAAGCCAGGAAGCTGTTCCATGCCCCAGAGGTCTTCAAAGGTATCAGAATAAGCGTGGAAGCCATTTTCTTTGAAGAACTTCTTCATTGCAATCTCAACCTTACCCTGGTATCTTACTGACTCAATGTTATCTGTTAATATATCATATTTCGCTTTGTACTCTTCCATAAGTGCATCTATTTCTTCATTTGTAACCTCATTAATTATTGCAACCAGGTCACCTATTCCATGGGTATTAACCTGCCACCCAAGCTTAATCTGAGCCTCAACCTTATCGCCTTCTGTTACAGCAACCTGCCTCATATTGTCGCCAAAACGCACTACTTTGAGGTTATTGCTAGCCGCAACACCAATAGCACTTCTCATCCAATTGCCAATCTTCTTCTGAGGCTTCTCGTCCTCCCAATATCCTACAACTATTTTTCTTGGTATTCTGAGTCTTGCTCCGATAAATCCATGCTCGCGGTCTCCATGGGCTGATTGGTTTAGATTCATGAAATCCATATCAATGTCGTTTACTGGAATCTCTCTATTAAACTGCGTATGGAAGTGTAGCATAGGCTTATTTAAGTTCTTTAGACCATTAATCCACATCTTTGAAGGAGAAAATGTGTGCATCCACGTAATAATACCTGCACACTTATCATTGTAGTTTGCTTCCTTAATTATCTTTGTTATATCATCAGGCGTTGTAACTATTGACTTGTAAACAATGTTAGCAGGTATTACATCACTTTTGTTCAAGCCTTCAACTAGTAGCTTTGAATTCTCATCAACCTGTCTCAGTGTTTCGGGTCCGTATAGGTGCTGACTTCCTGTGATAAACCAAAATTCATAATCATGAAAAAACTTCATATTCTTATCCCCCCTATGATTATACTGGATAAAATCCAACTTACTCTATAAACTGTGTAATCCATTTTGCACTATCTTAATTATTCAAAACTATAGCCCCGATGCCCAATCTGGGTCAATTGCTCCTTAAGGCTATCTAATGATGATCTACTTAAGACTGTCTACCGATACGACTTAAGAATGTCTAGTATTACTTTATGCTGTCTACAACTTAAGACTGCATACTACCTTATGCTGTCTACAACTTAAGACTGCCTACTACCTTATGCTATCTACTGCGGCTCTCTCAATAGCTAATCCCGACTTGTATCTCTTCATAAACTCATTGAATCCTGCAACGTCTGCTTCATCAGGCTCAACAGTGCTTGCATTTTCACCGCTGAACACCTTAGTATCAAGGAACTGCTCTAGCGTCTCGTTCTCTCCACGGTTAGCAGCATATGCAGCCAACAGTGCTATTCCCCAAGCGCCACCCTCTCCAGCTGTCTCCATAACTGAAACCGGTGCATTTATAGCTGCTGCCATAACTTTTTGACCAACTAACTTGGTCTTGAAAAAGCCTCCATGGCCCAACATTTTGTCAACCTTAACATTTTCCTGGCTTAAGAGTATATCAAGTCCTGTTTTTAGCGCTCCAAGAGAAGCAAATAAGTTTACTCTTATGAAGTTAGCTAGATTAAAGTTACTTCCCTGTGAACGTACAAAGAGTGGGCGCCCCTCCTCAAAATGAGTCATGTGCTCACCTGAAATATATCCGTAAGCCAGCAATCCACCGCAGTCAGCATCTCCCTTAAGAGCCATTTCCAATAGAGTGTCATACAACTTCGGCTTACTTACTTCCAACCCAAGAGCTTTAGCTGCTTCTCCGAATAGTGATATCCAAGCATCATAGTCCGAAGTACAGTTATTTGAGTGAGCCATTGCTACCAGCTTACCTGTTGGCGTAGTTACAAGGTCAATTTCAGAGTAAACCTTCGAGAGCTCCTTCTCTAAAGTTATCATTGCAAATACTGATGTACCAGCTGATACATTACCTGTTCTCTCAGCAACACTGTTTGTAGCAACCATTCCTGTACCGGCATCGCCTTCAGGTGGGCAGAGCATAATACCTGCTTCAAGCTGGCCACTTACATCCAGAAGCTTTGCTCCCTCTGCTGTGAGAGTCCCCGCATTGTCTCCTGCAAGCAGTACGCGTGGGAGAATGTTTTCTAGCTTCCAAGGTAGCTTTTTGTCGCTAATCTTTTCATTAAACTGTTTAATCATCGTTTCATTGAAACTCTTTTTATCTAAATCAATTGGGAACATACCAGAAGCTTCACCTATTCCAAGCACCTTTTTGCCAGTGAGCCTCCAATGTATATATCCTGCAAGAGTTGTAATATAATCAATTTGTGAAATATGTTCTTCATTGTTAAGAATAGCTTGATACAAGTGAGCTATACTCCATCTCTGAGGAATAGGGTAATTGAACAGCTCTGTCAATGCTTCTGAAGCAACACTAGTAAAGTTATTTCTCCATGTCCTAAATGGTGTGAGGAGATTTCCGGACTTATCAAAAGCCATATAGCCATGCATCATTCCACTAAAGCCAATTGCTGAGACCGTCTTTATTTCAACTCCAAATTCCTTTTGCACATTATCAGCCAGCTTCTTATAGCTATTTTGTACACCATTCCAGATTTCATCTATGCTATATGTCCATATATTGTTTGCATATGTATTTTCCCAATCATGGTTACCAGATGCAATAGGCGTATTATCTTCTCCTATCAGCACAGTCTTGATTCTTGTTGAGCCAAGTTCAATACCAATGGCAGTTTTTCCGTTAGTGATCGAATTCTTTACATCCTGTACTCTACACATAAATTAATTCCCCCTAAATGTATAATCCAATTTTTTATAACCTATTACAAATTATATATACAAAATCAAACTATATAAAGCTATTTCATTCAAACTAATACTATATACGGCTATTTTATTCAAACTAATACTATATACAGCTATTTTATTCAAGTTCAATCTATGTAAAGCTATTTCATTCAATTTTATTCAAACTCGCACTATAGCTATTTCATTTTATACATCTTTAAGCAAACTGCAGGCTTCTCTGATTGAGGCACCTCAAGACAGCCTACATATATACCTCTTCGTAACCATTCATATTTACCATTGCTCACTTGGAAACTGGGCGATGTCTTTATAAGGCTATCACAGCCTGAATCTAAGTGTCCTCTATTCTCCACCGATATAGCAACGCCATCATCTGTCATCAGTGCATATTTAGCAAATACATTCACCAAACCATTGTCTAGAGTTGTATTCCAATCGTAACCGCCACCCAATATTTTACCTTTAATACCTTCTCCCCAAAATTTACCCCCTATTATGGGAATTAGTCTTAAATAACCCTCTGGGGTATTGCCGACGTCGACAGTTTCACCTAATTCTACAAAAAGCTCCATAACTAACTCAGCTTCTAATAACATATGTATACCTCCTCGAATTAAATACACTTAATCCTTCAAAGCCCATAATATTCCCTTTTCAACGTATTCATTCCAGAAGTCCCAATTGTGATCTCCAGGCCCTTCTACATATGTAATGTCAGCATTTTGAGTCTTCAAAAACTTGCTGTATTCTCGATTCTCCTCTATTAGAAAATCCTCTGTTCCGCATGCTATGTACATCTTAGGAATAGGGCCTTTGCTTTCTCTTACACTAGAGTATAAAGCAAACGGGTCCTTATCACTTCCAAGGAGTTTGCTAAGATCCCCAAATACCCTAGTATAGTAGTTATAATCCGCAATACCATCCTTATAACCAACTGGTATTGTTGCGACCCTATTTGTAATCAAAGCTGAGGATAATGCTATTATTCTACCGTATGTATTCGAATACTTAAGGCCGTTACGAATAGAGCCATACCCTCCCATAGATAAGCCACCAATCCAAGTGTCCTGCACATTATCGCTTAACCGGAACATCTTTCTAGTGAATTCAGGTAGTTCCTCCCCAATATACTCACCGTAATTATCATATTTATCTGGATCATCGAGGTAAAAACTGTTGTTGCCAGATGGCATAAATACGGCTATATTATATCTCTGAGATAAATCTTGAATTTTTGTTCCGCACATCCAATCCATATAATTACCCGAATAACCATGTAGTAAGTATAACGCCTTCATCTGTCCAACATGTTCGGTATCTACCGGTATGAGTGCATTAAATGTTACTTGTCTTCTTAGAGATTTAGAAGCAAAATTTACTTGTAAAACAGACATGATATTCCTCCTCAGATTTTACGATAGTGCCAAAAAACACTTGCTTATAGTTAATTTGTACGTACATTTTTCAATTAAAGTATATTTTAATTGTACGCACTAGTCAACACTATTTTGTTGCACTTTTATATGATTTTATTTATAATATTTTTATCAAAACAAAAGGACTGTTGTACCGTATGAATAATACAATGCCCAAATATCAATGGTTAGCTGAATGGATAAAAAAAGAAATATTGGATAAAAAGCTTTTGCCTGGCGATAGGTTGTATACCGAAAATAAACTGGCCAATATGTTTAACTTGAGTAGGCATACTGTAAGGCAAGCTATATCTATTTTAGAACATGAAGGTACGGTAACCCGTTCGCGTGGAAGTGGTACGTACATATCTTCTGTTAGGAGCAGTCGCCCTGAAACAAAGACAATAGGTGTAATTACCACTTATATCAGCGATTATATCTTTCCCCATATAATACAAGGTATCGATTCATGTCTTATGGAACACGGCTATACTATGCAATTGGGTATAACTTATAACAATCCAGAGGTTGAGGCAACAGTAATAAAAGGATTTCTCGAGCGTGGAGTTGACGGTTTGATTATAGAACCCTCAAAAAGTGCTCTACCAAACACTAATTCTCAGCTTTATCTTCAAATACAGAAGAGTGGCATCCCATGTCTTATGATAAATGGGTATTTTTCTGGTTCCACCTTCCCAATTGTTGCTCCAGATGATAAGGATAGCGGTTGCCGTGCAGTAGAGCTGGCTATAAATTATGGTCATACAAATATTGCGGGTATATTTAAGTCAGATGATATTCAGGGACACTTACGATACTTAGGGTATAGCGAGGGACATCAGAAGAATAATCTCTCGATAAAAGCAGAAAATGTGCTTTGGTATGTTACTGAAGATATGAATGATATTTTTTCAGGGACTGCAGATAATCTAGTATTAAAAAGGCTAAATAATTGCTCAGCAGTAGTATGCTATAATGATCAAATAGCAGTAATGTTAGTTGAGCTTTTAAAGAGAAACAATATAGATGTTCCAAAAGACATGTCCATTGTAAGCTTTGATGATTCATCGCTTTCTGCATTAGTTACTCCCGGGTTAACCACGTTCGCACACCCAAAAGATATATTAGGCAACGAGGCGGCAATGCAGATTATAAATATTATCAATGCTAAAGATTTGTGTGCTGGAAAACTTTTTACTACAGAGCTCGTTTTACGCAGCTCTCTTGCTAAGAACTACCCTTAGGGCTTGTAACTCAAAAATGATAAACAAGCCCCAATTAAATAATATAAAAGGTAAATTATTTAATATTTAATGCATATATTTGATGAAGAATTGCATGTATCTCATCCATTTGTTCTTGTGTTAAAGGCCCAAATTCCATTGCCCGTGCATTTTCTTCAACCTGCCTTACATTTTTAAATCCAGGAATAGGAATAGTGCTTCCACTTTTACCCCAAATCCAAGCTAATGCGCCCTGAACTAATGTACGACCATTGCTAGTCAAAATATCTTTAATTGAATTTAATTTATCTAAGAATTCAGTCACAGGTTTTCCGTCTTTGAAGTATTGGATCCATGAATGTCCAGCACCTCGAACATCATCACTTGGCAATATAGATTGCGTATTAAATTTTCCTGTTAGAAAACCCATTGCAAGAGGGCTACGGTTAATGCTGGCAAGGTTATTGTTTTCGCAGAATTCGACTAATTGAGGAGCGTCCTCAAAAATATTTAGACAATGTTGAATTACAGAACAATTAGGTCTTTCCGCAAATAATCTTGCACCATCAATAAAGTCTGTGCTCCAGCCATATGTACGAATCTTTCCCTTTTTAACAAGCTTATCAAGAGTCATACATATTGGTTCAACATCGGATATCAAAATATTACCTTCATGAAGCTGGTACAGGTCGATGTAATCAGTCTTAAGCCTCTTTAGGGAGGCATCACAAGCTCTCTCTATATAATCAGGCGACAAATTGACACCATACAAGGTCTTAGTGGCCTCATTACCAAAGTTACCAAACTTAGTGGCGATTACAAAGTTATTCCTGTTTCCTGCAATTGCCCTTCCGATTACTTCTTCACTATGACCAACACCATAACAATCTGCTGTATCTAGAAAGTTTATACCGTGTTCAAGAGCACTGTGTATACCTTTAATTGACTCAGCGTCATCAACATCACCCCAACCATCATGCATTCCGCAGTAAAAGAATGGTCCACCTATAGCCCAACAACCTAATCCTAATGCACTTACTTCAATTTCGGAACGTCCAAGTTTCCTCTTAAATGCTGTATTCATATAAATCTCCCCCTACCTTATTAGTAAGTGCAAACTAAGTCTACACTTATTATATTTTATAAATAAATATATTACTCAATAGTAAATCAGACCTTAATACCGTCCAAAAATACCGTTATACATTTATGAATATCCTTATCCATTTCCTTGTTTTCATAAAATTTAACTGTCATGGAAAAACCTATCATCATATAGTAGAAAGATAATGCCATATCATTTGCAAGCAGACTCTTGATTTGTCCGTTTTTGATTCCTTGCTCAATAATTTTTGAAATTTTGCTCATGAATATCATTTCAATTTCATATGTTTTTTGCAAGATATAATCCTTTAAGTACTCTGGCGGGTAATAATAATATCTATCCCAAAAAATCATTTTGTTATTACCTTTACAATTATTCAAATAGCTAGTAAAAATACTTGCTAATTTTTCAAGGCAGTTTGTCTCTTCACTATGAGTTGTTAATTTATCAATAAACGAAGAGTACTCTTCTAAAATATTATTGAATATAGCTGTGAATATACTTTCTTTACCTGAATAGTGGGCGTATAGGGATGCTTTTTTAATTCCCACAGCCTTCGCGATATCGTCCATGTGGGTTCCGAAGTATCCTTTATCTGCAAATAACTCTAATGATTTGTCCAGTATTTCTCTTTTTTTCATACCCGCCTCCATAAACTACCTACCGTTTGGTAGTATTATACAAAATTGTAATAAGGATTACAATATTGTATTTGGATTTTTTTCAAATTAACCCAAATATTGCACAGGATTTTAATAAGTATATCTGGCAGCATGTTGCCTTTAGCCATTATCAAATAATGCTTTTAGGTTTCTTGGAAGACTTTCATAATATTGTCTCATACCATAATAATCTACTTTTTCAGAGAGCTCCTTTGGCAATTTCTCATATGTAGTCCCCGATATTAACAGTGCTGTTTCTTCCTCCGAAAAACAAACTGCGTCCGCTATATTATCAAACATGCCTTTATTTTGGGGACAGATATCCTGACAGCGTGAACATCCCACAGTCTGATGGTGAGCAGATTTTGGCACAGTATTCGGAAACGGCTCTGTTCCAAATTCATTCATTGCAGTCAAACACTTCTGATTGTCTATAAGGAAACGTTCCGCCAAAATGGCTCCTGTTGGGCAATTCCCTTTACACAAACTACATTTATTGCATATGTCCATATTTTTCACTTCTCGCCATGTATATTCCTCGTCACAAGGCTTATCTGAAATAAAAACAAAGAGAGTAATCAAACTTCCCATTCCATCAACGTAGCAAATGTTGTTTCTGCCATACTCAGCTAAACCACTGCGTACTGCAAGCCGTTTATGTGGCAGCCAGTCATCATAAAAAAACTTATAATTATTACCCTTGGACATCAATTCTCTAACCTCATCCGCAGTCGCTGATAACTCTACAACACTTCTGACTGTTGTGCACTCACTATGAAAAACTGCATTGCATAGATTGCTACCTACTGCCGCAATAATAATGGATAGTGGTTCAAAATCTAGCTTTGGATTAAATACATAACGAGTAGTTATCCATTTCTGAAAATCATTTAGGTCGTTTCGCTGTGCAAATATAGATATATCGTCCTTAATATCATTTAAACAAGAAAATGGAACTGCTGCTGTTTTAATTAGTGTAATCATTTTTTTACCTCTTTTCATATTCTTAACTTTTGGTACTCCGTTAACCTACATCACCAATTGAAATAGCCTTTGCCCCCTTTCGTGCTTTACTTTTCTATTAATATCATTCTACTCCATGCAATATGACATATGTATGTCATATTTAAACAATATAATAATGTAATTTTTTTGCTATAAAATAGTATATTTTACTATAAACTCCCTCTAATATGAAGTATAATAACATTATTGAACAATATTACAGTTTTTTTGCACAGGGGGATATTATGAGCGTTTCAAAGTCATCTACTATTATCAAAAATGAGCTAGAAGCCAACAAATTTGGCTCAAACGTATTGGCAATAATCGGTATTGTTGTCTTTCCATTGATCTACATAGTAAACTCACTCGGTATATTTAAAATCGATCCAAGCAGACTAATTGTTTTGTCAGCCATTGCCTTTATACTAGCTTTAATTCCCATTACACTTAGAATTCTCAAAGTTAACAGTGGCGTAATAAAATATTTGGCTGTTATACTCAGTACTGTTTCCATAGGTATGTTAGCAACCAATAAAGATATCGGAATCTATATGGTGTATGTCTTCCCCATAGCACTTAGCTGCTTGTATTTCGACCGCAAGTTGACCATCACAACCTTTACTCTGGGTATTCCGTGCATATTAATAGCAAATTATTTCAGAATAAGTGATGAATTAAATACAACTGTTTTTAGCGAAATTTTCCCTAGCTATATTGCTTATGCATGTGGATTTATGGTTGAATTTATAGCTTTGGGACTTACCTTTATGACATTAACAAAGAGAACAAGAAAACTGCTCGATGGCATGGTAGGTTCAGAAGAACAAACCAGTATGTTATCGCATTTGCAGCAAATAATGTCCAGGTCTTCAAAGGCATCATCTATACTCAACACCTCACTTCAGCAGCTTGCAACCACTGTAGAGGAAAACACAAAAGCTAATACAATAATTGCCTCTAACGCCTCAGAAGCAGCACACGATTGTCAGAAAAATCTTGATAATATAGAGAGTACAACTATAACAGTAGCCAGTATATCAGCAGCGTTGGAACAAATAGCACTTCAGTCACAAGAAATGTACAATATATCTACTGCAACTTATGCAGCCTCCGAAGATAGCTCCCTAGTTGTTGCTCAAGCAATAGGTGATATGGAGGAAATAGAAACGTCATCAAGGCAAAGTAAGGAACTTATAAATAGACTGGGACAGGCCTCCGAACAAATAGGGAAAATCATAGAAATTATAACAAGCATTGCAAGTCAAACTAACCTCTTAGCACTAAATGCAGCTATTGAGTCTGCGAGGGCAGGGGCCCATGGGAAAGGATTTGCTGTTGTTGCAGACGAAATTAGAAAGCTTGCTGAGCAATCATCAAACTCTTCTAAGGACATTGCAAAGCTAATAAAAGAAATACAGGAAGATACACAAAATGCAGTAAAATCTATAGACATGGGCGCCGATACCATTAAGCAAGGAATGGACAGAGTAAGAACAGTTAGTAAATCCTTCGAAAAGTTAAAGAGCTTACAAGAGACTTCAAATATAAAGGTAAAAGAAATTACACAGTCTAGCAGCATGGTATCAGAGTATGGACACAAAATTTCTGAGATGGTCGATGAGATTAAGGTTCAAACCAAACACTCTCTTCAGGAAGTAGAATCTATTGCGAGCTCAACTCAGCAATCATCTGCGTCTATGCAGGAAATCGCTGCATCTTTCCAAGTGATTGATAGTATTTCCAATGAATTGCTCGAGATAAGTAATTCTAAGGATTAGGCCATTTTAGAATGTATGCAATAGCTGAACATACTAAATATATATTATGGCCCTAGCTACATATTGTGGCCTTAGCTACTATATCCGGGACCCTAGTTACTATGTTGTGGCCCTAGCTACTATACTGTGCTCTTTAATACTACAACAGCAGCTGTTTTGTTTTGGGTAATCTCCTTGAGCTTGCTCATTATCTGCTCTACCATAATATCCACAAACAGTTTTTCGGGGTAGTTGACTATTAGTAGCATTGGCCTTATGATTAGTGCTTTTTCAAACTCGTAGCGAATATATTCATGCTCCGTTAATTCGAATATTTTTTTGTCGAGAATATCCTTTATATTTTCATTTTCAAGTATCTTGCTCTTGTCTATCTGTTTTTCCTTTACCTCAGATAGTTTTGATAGCAGTGATTTTTTAACGCTTTCTCTACTACTCCGGTGTTCCTGATGTACAAACATTTCAGATAATTCCAATCGTCTATAGCTATCTAGCTTTGTTCTTTCATGGGGTAAAAACCTCTGCCTATTGAAAAGCAAAGCTTCATTTGGTTGTAATTGCAAGCCCGTTATTGTATTATAAAACCTCTTTTTCTCACTAGTATCATCAAACTCTAAAGTCAAAAATTG
>JAEZFR010000162.1 GCA_023417285.1 Bacillota bacterium | reverse complement strand
GAGCAAGATGTTAAAAAACGAAGATTAGTACACGACCTTATCTTGACACATGGTCTGATAGGGCAATACATTAGAGGAGAGGTTAACTTCTCTGGCAATGAAAAACTATATAGTTTGATACAAAGTGGAGTTATTTCGGCGAATGAGCTCCGGGACATTCTCAAAGCGCTCAATTACTGTATTGTTACAGCGGTTGATGAGAAGATATGGATTAATATTAGTGATTTGGTTAATGAATTAATTGATAACATTATTAAGGGTCAATTTAAAGAACATTATAGTACTAAGGAAAGAATTAGATGCTTGAGGACCACCTCCATACGAAATGGCGAAAACTTTTCGGTGGAGTACCAAAAGCATCTCGGAGATAGTAGAACACTAGATACCATTGAAAATATTTTTAAAAAAGCCGACTTGTGGTATGTAGAAGCAGCCTTGTATGATTTCTCGTTCGAAGAATTTATAAAAATTTTATTGATAATCTCTCAAGGCTTAGACTCAGATAAGGTAAGACATATCAGCTTTGAATATTTGATGAAATCAATCTACTATCAACATGAAGGCAAAAAACGAGTTAATATTTATAAGAAAAGGATTATAGAAAAATACCTATCGGATTTGTCAAATCAGGATATACTTGATGGTTGTTACAAAGAAAATCTACATGTTGCCCATTCTATAGTTATTAATAAAGACCTAGATGACACTGCTTTCTTTACCTTCAATTTTTCAGACGCTGGAAGTAAACTCATTGATTTTTGTGTTGAAGCCGAGAAATCAGATGTACTGTATGAAAGCGCAATAATTCTGCTTTTTGATTTATTCGGATTGAGAAGAGATAAGTATGACCGCTTTTATGAAGAGGAGAAATACCTCTCAACAATGAATCAGACAATTGATTATAAAAAAGTGATACTGGATTATATTACTGGAGATAGTATTGTTGATATTGGCCCAGGTGGAGGGGCCTTAATGGATATTATTGAGGAGAGATACCCCAATAAAAAGGTTCTGGGCGTAGATATAGCTCAAAATGTACTTGATAGCTTACAAAAGAAGAAGCAAATTGAAAATAGGAGTTGGAATGTATTATATGGAGATGCACTTAACCTGTGTAATTATATTGAAAGGGGAAGTGTAGATACTATTATTTTCTGCTCTATATTGCATGAACTATTTTCATATATTGAATTTAATGGAACTAAATTTAATCATGAGACACTAGCTGTGGCATTCAAGAGTGTGTTTGAAATACTACCGCAAGGTGGAAGAATTATTATTCGAGATGGTATCATGACTGAACCAATTTCTCAAAATCGTATAATAAGATTCTTGTCTGAAGAGGGTATGCAGTTCCTAGAGAGATACGCAAAGGACTTCAAGGGCAGGGAGATTAAGTATAGTGTAGTAAGCCACAACGAAGTAATAATGCCAGTAAATGATGCCATGGAATTTCTTTATACATATACATGGGGTGAAAAGTCATACGTTCACGAGGTAAATGAGCAGTTTGGATATTTTACTCCTAGTGGTTTTAAACAATTCATACATTCTGTACTAGGAGATAGTGCAAAAATCGTTGAGTTTAGGCACTTCTTGCAGGAGGGGTATACTATAGCATTAACTCAAAAAATAGAATTTTATGACGAGAATAGAAATCCAATAAGACTTCCAGACAGTACCTGTCTTGTGGTAATAGAGAAAACTAAATAATTTTGAAGGGGGCTGTATCATGTTTGGGTTCAGATTTATAAAGTTCCAACCCAGTGAGTATATTTTAAAGTACAAAAATGGGAAAATTGTCAAGGAGGGAGCAGGCATATCATTTTATTACTATGCTCCTACCACTTCAATTGTTGCTGTACCAATAGGTAGTGTGGACGAATCCTTCATTTTTGAAGAGGTCACCTCCGACTTTCAGACTGTAACAGTTCAAGGTCAAATTACTTTTAGAATAGTTGACCAAAAGAAGATAGCAGGATTACTGAACTATACTCTTGATATGAAAGGCAAAGGGTATGCTTCAGATGACCCTCAGCTACTGCCCAAAAGAGTTATTAATATTGTAAGGGTGTTAACAAAAAAATCATTAGAGGGTCTTCAGTTAAAGGAGGCAATCAAAGCCAGTGAAAGCTTAGCAAAGGGCATTTTAAATTACATAAGGGAGAATGAAGAGATAAACAGATTGGGTATAGAGATATTGGGCTTGTCAATTCTTGCAATTCTTCCCAACAAAGAGACTTCAAGAGCTCTAGAGGCTCAGGCTAGAGAGCAGATTTTAAAAAAGGCAGATGAAGCTATTTACGAAAGACGAAATGCCTCCATCGAGCAGGAGAGAAGAGTAAAGGAAAATGAGTTTAATACTGAAATAGCGATAGAGAACAAGAAGAGGCAGGTTAGGGAAACTAAGCTTGAAGCGGAGAGGGCAGTACAGCATAAACAAAATCAGCTAAAAGAGGAACAGCTCCAATTCGAGACATCACTAGAGGAAAAGAGAAAAGACCTCATTGATCTTACTGTTGAAAATTCCAAGGCACAGGCAGATGCTAAGGCCTATGAGTTATCTGCCGTTATGAAGGCCTTAGAAGGTATAGAGCCAAGTGTAATACAGTCACTTGCAAGCATAGATATGCAGCCTAATAAGCTTATTGCATTAGCCTTCCAAGAGCTTGCAGAGAACGCTTCACAGATTGGACAGCTCAATATATCACCTGATTTACTGCAACAATTAATGAAGGAATCTAAATAATAATGGAACGATTAACAGAAAATAAGCTTATAGTAATTAAAAGAAGAACTAGACTTGAGGACTTAATCATTAGGTATAATACTATCGCTCAGGCAAAGTTCTATATAGAGCATATGGGCAGCGATTTCTCAGACTATATCTTAGAAGACGAAAAATATAAGCTTGCGATATCGGAAACTATTAGGATACTAGCACCCTTAGGCAGGGTTCAGGTGGTTGATAGAGAATATGTGCCCAATTTCATATTTGGAAGCAATGATATTGTAGTAGTTGTAGGCCAAGACGGGCTTGTAGCTAATACTTTAAAGTATCTTTCAAATCAGCTGCTAATTGGGGTTAATCCCGACCCTCAAAGATGGGACGGAGTTCTGCTTCCCTTTAGGGTTGCAGATTTAAATCTGATAGTGCGAGATGTCTATAAAGGCAGAAGAAAGATTAAAGAAGTTTCTATGGCTAAGGCCGCACTTAATGACGGACAGACCTTGTATGCAGTTAATGATCTGTTTATAGGGCAGAAAACACATATATCCTCGAGGTATCACATAAGACTAGGGGAGAGCCAGGAGTATCAATCCTCTAGTGGTATTATTGTATCAACCGGGCTAGGTTCAACAGGTTGGTTAAAGAGTATCCTGGCAGGTGCTACAAGCATAGTAAATGGCAGTTCAAAATCTCAAGCAAAAGTATTAAATCAGGATAGGTTGCCTTGGGATATTGACTATTTATATTTTTCTGTAAGAGAGCCTTTCCCGAGCAAAACATCAAGTACAAATATAGTATTTGGTAGGGTGACCCCTACAAATCCGCTAATAGTACTATCCCAAATGCCAGAGAATGGGGTTATTTTTAGTGATGGTATTGAAAGTGATTTTTTACAGTTTAATTCGGGTATAGAAGCTACTATTACACTTGCCGAAAAGAGAGGCCGTTTGGTAGTTTAAAATCATATTTTTAAATAACTATAAAAATCGAAAAAAGTTGAAGAAATTTTAAGATTTAAAGAGATAAATCAAATTATTACATCTTAAAGGTCAAAGAAGGTCAAAGTCAAAGATTGATTAGTAAAGGAAAACATTGTATAAATATAAGTGTAAACAACATATTAATATAGATAATAACAAAGAGGAGGTGTTGGTTATGTCAGGTTTAATACCATGGAAGAATAGTGGAGTACAAAAGAGAAATGATAATCTGTTGAACTTTTTTGATATGGATAGGGTTTTTGACAATTTCTTTAATGATTCTGTTTTTCCTTCACACTTTAGTAATAGTGGTCATATGAAAGTAGATATCAGCGAAAATGAGAAGGAATATATTCTTGAGGCAGAACTACCCGGTGTCAAAAAGGATGAAATTAACCTTGAGGTTAATGATGACAGACTGACAATTGCTGTAAACAGGGACGAAAAGACAGAAGAGAAAAAGGACAATTATCTGAGAAGAGAAAGAAGAACAAGCTCAATGATTAGATCATTTTCTCTTGAAAATGTAGCAAGTGACAAGATTACTGCGAAGCATGACAATGGCATTCTTACCCTCGTACTCCCTAAAAAGGAAGTGGTTGCAGTTAAGGGAAGAAAAATTGATATAATGTAGACATACACGTAATTTTCAGCAAATCACCCCTTTACTAAAATACACAGGCTCCATCAAATTTGATGGGGCTTGTGTATTTCATAAAATAGCTATTATACTTTTTAACAACCTGATCTTGCTTGCTCAGTCCTATCTGACAACCCTTGCACCTTGCCCCTTAATTATGCCCTCTACCTCCTTGAGACTCGCCATAGAGGTGTCTCCTGGAGTAGTCATAGCAAGTGCACCATGGCAAACACCATAGTTAACTGCTTTTTGAGCATCCCCTGTTGTAAGCAAACCATAAATTAAACCGGAGGCGAAGCTATCTCCTCCACCTACTCTATCATAGATTTCAAGATTAGGGAATTCTAAAGACGGATAGATGTTGTTATCTGCCCAACAGATAGCACTCCAATCGTTTATAGTAGCAGTTTTTACCTTCCTGAGGGTAGTGGCAACTACCTTGAAGTTAGGATATTCCTTTACTACGGAGGAAATCATTTTTTTGTAGCCGTCTATATCCAGCTCCTTGAGACTATTATCGTTTCCTTCTACTTCAAAGCCAAGGCAAGCAGTAAAATCCTCTTCATTTCCAATCATGACATCTATGTACTTTGCTATTTGCTTATTTACCTGCTGTGCTTTATCTTTTCCTCCATGATAATTCCATAAAGAAGGTCTGTAGTTTAAGTCATAGGATACTATGGTGCCATATTTCTTTGCTGTTTTTACCGCTTCAATCACCACTTCCGGTGTAGTTTCAGATAAAGCAGCAAAAATACCGCCAGTATGGAACCAACGTGTGCCTAACTTCCCAAATATATACTCCCAATCTATATCTCCGCTTTTTAGCTGAGAAACCGCTGTGTTTGCCCTGTCAGAAATACCAAGTGCAGCTCTGATGCCAAATCCTCTCTCGGTAAAATTAATTCCATTTCTAGCTGCCCTGCCAATACCATCAAAAGGTACCCATTTAATAAGAGAGGTATCAATACCACCTTGAAGCTTAAAATCTTCAAGTAGTCTACCAATATCATTATCGACAAATGAGGTAACAGCAGCACATTTGAGAGAGAAACACTTTCTAAGCCCTCTTGCTACATTATATTCACCGCCGCCCTCCCATGCAGTGAAATGTCTAGAGTTCTTAATTCTTCCGTCACCCGGGTCCAGCCTGAGCATTATTTCTCCTAATGAAATGCAGTCATATGTACATTCTGATTTATCCCTTATTTTTAGATCCAGCATAAAATTCCTCCTAATTTTGCATGGTTTTGCACACTGAAGCATATTTGCCTGATAACGTTCGATGTACTTGACCAATTGTCTGATAGCGCCTTGGTATACCTAGCTTATTTTTATGATAGCGCTCTGATGTATTTAGTATTCTTTTATGATAGCGCTCCGACGTATTTAGCTATTCTTTTATGATAGCGCTCTGACGTATTTAGTATTCTTTTATGATAGCGCTCACAAGTCTTTAACACTACCTTCTCAATTGCATTCTAGCGTCCTTGACTTTTTGTACAAATTGCTTTCCGATAGTAACGATTGATTCATAATCACCGCTTTTAGCACCAGTTGTAAGACTGCCTCCAATACCGACTGCCACCGAACCTGCTTTAATCCATTCACTTACATTATCTAGAGTGACTCCGCCAGTAGGCATAAGTACAGCATTTGGAATAGGTCCCTTTATAGCTTTGATTATTGTGGGACCAAAGAGTTCTCCAGGGAATATTTTCACAATATCGGCACCCGACTCCATACACTCTACAACCTCTTTGATTGTCATAGCTCCCGGTATACATGCAACCTGGTATCTATTACAAAGTGTAACTACGTCCTTATTGAGATATGGGCTTACTATGTATTGGGCGCCAGATAAGATTGCTATTCTAGCAGTTTCAGCATCCATTACCGTACCTGCGCCTATTAGAATTTTTCCGTCTTTGTTTTGATGAGCTAGCTCCTTGATAACATCTGCTGCCCCGTCCACCGTAAAGGTTATTTCAATAGCACAGATACCTGCAGCAATGCACGCATCAGCTATCCTTATTGCCTGTTGACTGCTTTCGGCCCTTACTACTGCAACCACACCGCAATCCTTAATTCTTTTTAAAACCTCATTTTTATCCATTGTTAACCCCCCTGAAAATGTATGGATATGTAATTATGACACACTATATAGCTACATTAATATACTAATATACAAGTTACTACCTTTTATTGGATATGTTGAAAAGCTACGGGTCTTTTTCATACGAAACTCCTGAACCATTAAACTGATTAAATTATACATTAATGTAAGCAATAGGCAAATATTAATTATTTAAATATTTATGTTTTTGGAATAATATTTACAAAGAATATTTTACCGAGGTATATAATGAGTCTTAACATGAGCAACTTGCTTGATATAGAAAAGTACTTTTTATTGGAATTATCATATTGTGATAATGCAGATTACTCCAAAAGAGATATATCTCCACAAAGCCCAGTAGGTATTGAGGATTTTCTTGAGTCTGTACCCCAGTGTTATTGCTCTTGTGAAATTGGAGTCAGAAAAATGTATGGCAATGTTGAAATGTATATGAAGGATTTATATGCCCGTCTTCTTAAGGTATATGAAGAGAGCGATAATCTCAAGGATGTGGAGATTATTGGATATATAAATGATAACTACAATTTTTTAGGAAACACGGGCGATAAGAAAAAATCGGGACTTGTTGCATTTGCCCTGAGAGATAGTGAAGGCAATGGAATGGTCATGTATAGAGGGTGTGAGCTAAACTACTTTAGTAATATTGTTTTAGACTGGCCAAGTTGTGTTTCAGCTGCTTTAGGCTGTGTCACAAGTCAACATAAAAAGGCTTTAAAATTTTTTGACACCTACATGCAAGATATATCTGGTGAGCACAACATTATTGGACACTCAAAGGGAGGAAATCTTGCTACATATGTGTTTATTAATCGCAAAGGTAGCAATGTAAATTGTTATGTTGTAAATGCCCAGCCTTATTGTTGGTTTGCAATGAGTGATGAGCAGAGAGCCTCTCTAAAGTCAAGCCAGTATGAATATATCGTGCACACTGATGATTTAACAAAGGCAGCAAGTTACGTATCATATGCTAGTAGAGTGATTCCTCTTAACAGATATTTAAAGAAGGACACCATGACAAAGCACTCATTCTTTTCTGCTGGCTTTGATGACTATGGAAACTTAGAAGGGGGCAGAATATTCAGGCAAACCACCAGTCGTATACTTACGCGAGTGTTTCATGATTATTCATCTGAAGGTCGAAAGACAAAGGAAGAATTGCTTAAGCTTTTTAGGTCTCAGATGAAGGTAATCAGAAGCTCTGCACGGTTTCTATCTATCGGCATGGACGAGATAATGTTAGCGCTTAATGCGGAGGCAGCTACCCTTTGGCTTATTTCAAATGAACCTGATAGTAAGGGTCAATATATTTATGCATTTATGATAAAAGGGCCTATAAATGATGAATTATATAAGCTTAAGCTATATAAAGGAGAGGGGATAGCCGCAGATTGCGCATTTAATGGGGCCGAACACCTTGTTGAAGATATGGGGAACAATAATGAGTCTATGAAAAGCATAGATATTTCTACGGGGTTTATAAGTAAGTCTACAGTTTCAGTACCACTATGTTGCGATAATGGCACAATTATCGGGGCCCTTCAAATACTGAACAAAAAGGATAATGCAGTGTTTACAAAGGACGACCTGGAGTTTGCTTCAAAGTTAGCTAAAATAATTGGAGAGTTTATTGCTAACAGCAAGCAGCTTAAAGAAACGAGAGATTTTACACTGCTTTCAATTCTGTTAGAGG
>JAEZFR010000151.1 GCA_023417285.1 Bacillota bacterium | reverse complement strand
GACAAAAAACCCACTGGCTGCGGGAACGCAGCTTTTGTGTTATAGCGAATTTATGATGTTCAAGGGTAAGGAATTACACAATATTTCTAGTTGCGAAGTTATTGAATCATTTTATGAGATTAGAAACGATATTGTTAAGCTTACCTATTGTTCTCATATTTTAGAACTGGTCAACGATAACATTGTAGAGAACGACCCGTCTTCAGAAATTTTGCAGCTGGTATTGAATACTCTATTTATTATTGCTCATAAAGACAGAGCTTTGGAGCTAATTATTAGAATTTTTGAGTTGAGGCTGATGTGCCTTTTGGGCTATGAGCCTCAAGTTGTTTATTGCATGCAGTGCGAAAAGGGAATTGATTCAGAAGCGTACTTTGATTTTGATAATTCCTCTATTGTATGCAAAAATTGTGCAAAGAGAGCAAATACAATGCATATTTCAGAAGCTACTGCAAAAGCCTTAAAATATATAGTTTATGTAAATCCACAGAAGCTTTTTAGCTTTAATCTTGCTGAGGATTCTGTAAGGCAGCTTTCTGAACTATCAAAAAGGTATATCAAGGTACACCTTGGAAAGACCTATAACAAGCTGGATTACCTCAAAAACCTGTAGAAGCTATAACAAGCTAATAACAAGCTATTACAAGCTGAATTAATAAACCGATATCAATGTGGATTTATCTCAAAAAGCTATATTTACAATTTACTTTAGGGATATGGTTGTAACTAATGGATACTAGAATATACACAATAGCTTCAGCTATAGTTATAGTAGCAAATATAATATTTATACTGACCACAATTTTTTTTGAGAGAAAGAAGCCTATACAGGCACTCGCATGGGTTTTGACACTTGCGATGCTACCTGCACTAGGCTTTATTTTGTATCTGGTTTTTGGCAGAAACCTCCGAATAAAAAAGAAAAAATCATTATTAATAAAAAAAGAAAAGGATAGGGAGTATAGTACTGCTGTTTTTAAGACACTGACAAATGTCACTTATAATGAGGAAGAGGCCAAAGAGTATACCTTAGAAGACATAAAGCAGATTATAAGATTCAATATAAACCTATCTGCCAGCCCATTAACAAAAGATAACAAGGTTACGGTTTATACAGATGCAAAGTATAAATATGAAGATTTACTAAACGACATAAAGGAAGCAACTTCATCTATACACATGCTTTACTTTATAATAAATAATGATGACATAGGAAAAAAAGTCATAAATGCTTTGGCAGAAAAGGCGAAACAGGGAGTAACTGTACGTGTGCTCTATGACCACGGGGGTAGCCTTTTTACACCATACAAAGCATTTAATCCAATACTCGAAAATGGGGGAGAGGTAAAGAGATTTTTCCCTATTTCATTT
Organism: Bacillota bacterium; assembly: GCA_023417285.1. Lineage (GTDB taxonomy): Bacteria > Bacillota > Clostridia > Acetivibrionales > DSM-1351 > Ruminiclostridium. Next base: position 1,777 of record JAEZFR010000151.1, on the reverse strand, counting down.
GGTTCATACCTGAGAGTAAACTTTAGAAACCATAGAAAAATTGTGGTAATCGATGGGAAAATTGGTTATGTGGGAGGCATTAATATAGGAGATGAATATCTCGGAAGGAAGAAGAAGCTATCTCCATGGAGAGACACACATTTAAAAATTACTGGTAGCAGTGTGTATTGCTTGCAGATGAGATTTATGGAAGACTGGTACTATGCTTGTAGAGATGATTTTAGGTATGATGATATAATGAAATATTTCGCCCCTATAAATGAACATGACAAGGGCAATACCGGGATACAGGTTGTATCAAGTGGCCCCGATACAAACGAAGAAGAGATTAAAAGGGGTATGATTAAAATGCTTAATTCTGCAAAGAAAAGAATCCTTATTCAGACCCCATACTTTATTCCCGATGAACCATTTCTAGAGGCCCTTCAAAATGCAGCTCTTGCAGGTATAGAAGTAATAGTTCAGATTCCTTCCATACCTGATAAAAGATTTGTATACAAGGTCACTACCTCGTATATAGCTGATTTGCTAAAGTTTAACATAAAGGTATACCAATTTCCCGGGTTTCTACATGCAAAGATGATGATAGTGGATAATACAATGTGTACAATAGGAACGTCAAACATTGATATGCGAAGCTTTGCGCTAAATTTCGAAGTAAATGCCTTTCTATATGGGGAAGAGATTGCAAACAAGTGTATAAAAATATTCTATAAAGACCTTGATATCTGCACTCAGGTTACCGAATATGAATATTCGAGAAGAAGTCTATTTTCAAAAATAGAAGAGAACATATATAGGCTAATGTCCCCGCTATTATAAAAATTTAACTAACCTCAAATATCTTGGCTTGAAATGATAAAAATACATTTTATTTTAAAAAAGGTAATAGGGAGAGTATATTTTGGAGAAAATAACCAGTAACTAACTTGCTTGGACGTGACTTTAAAATGCTAAAAAGGTTTTTTGATGAATATATAAAAGAATTTATCAGTCTAGATGGGATATTGAAAATGTCATTAGCTGTGTTTTTGGTTACATTAGTATTATATTTCAATTATTCCAACAATAGTAATAGTGAGTGCTCTAGCGCTTTTACCGGAATTACTACCAGCAATCAGAATACAAAAAGTAATACAATTGTATGGCAGGTACCCATTAAGGGTAAAAAGGTAATAGCATTGACCTTTGATGACGGTCCTACTCCAGGATATACTGACAAGATACTCAAAATTTTAAAAAAATATGATGTTAAAGCAACCTTTTTTGTTATTGGCTCAAAGGCACAAAAATATCCAAACTTAGTTAGGAGAGAGGCTAATTATGGGCATGAAATTGCAAATCACACCTATACCCACCCTAAGATTTCAAAACTAAGCTTTAAGGCATATAAGACAGAAATGAAAAAGACTCAAAATGTAGTCAAGAAAATAACAGGAAGTACTCCTGTATTAATGCGTCCTCCATATGGCGACTTGAATGAAAACGCTATCAGATATACACAAAAGCTGGGATTTAAAATGATATTGTGGTCCTGGGATCAGGATACACGAGATTGGTCCCACCCCGGTGTGAATGCAATTGTAAAAAAGGTTCTTAATAATACTAGCTGTGGTGATATTGTACTTTTTCATGATAGTAGCACAACTATGGGCCAAACTGCTACCGCACTTGAAACAATAATTCCAGAGCTTAAAAGAAGAGGGTATAGTTTTGTTACTGTATCAGAATTAATTAAATTAAAAGGTAAGTAGCATGTTCTAATCCTTCCTAAGGC
>JAEZFR010000074.1 GCA_023417285.1 Bacillota bacterium | reverse complement strand
TTTTTTGTGCAATCAAAAACTTAATTTTTAGTCCCTGTTCCATGAACATTTTCTCGTGCTCGGTAGGTGTGCTTTGGGTAAATCCACTATTTTCAAGGTCATATGTTATAAACTTTATTTTAAATCTGCTTTCCTCAAAATACTTCTGAGACTCCTCAAATAATTCATCATCGTCCGTTTTGAACCATATTTCACCCTCTGGCTTCAAGACAACTCTATATTTAGCGAGTTGCTTTGAATGTGTCAGCCTCTTTTTCTTGTAAGGATTCTTTGGCCACGGATTACAAAAGTTAATGTAAATCCTATCTATGCTGTCATTTTCATCAAGCATTATATCAATCAGCTCGATATTGTGAGACATTAGCTTTACATTTTCTATTTTGTTTATACCAAGGGTTGCATACTCCTGTTCTATCTTTCTTTTTCCTAGAACTAATACCTCGCTCTTTATATCAACCGCTATAAAATTGGTGTCTAGATTTCGGGAAGCTTGTCTTGCTATAAAACCACCTTTTCCACAGCCAAGCTCTAACTGGATAGGATTATTATTACCAAAAAGCGCCCTCCATTCACCTTTATATCTTGGAGGGTCATTTATATAGAAGTCACAGGCAGCTAATTCGGGCCTTGCCCATGGTTTATATCTAAGTCTCATCTTTGTTGCTCCTTTAATCATTAGAATATATGCAAGTCAACTCTAATATGATAACACATCCCACATTGTATAGTGAATATTTAGTTGCATATATCTCTAGGAATGTTTAATTATACTTCTCTAGCGATATATAGGTGATAATCTTTTGGTACCTAGCAGCTATATTTCTACTATATAGTTGCTATTTATCTATTGAAATAAATTAAGTAAGTATATAGAATTATCTATAGATAGAAGTAAATATACCCTCCAAAGCCTATGGCAGCTATCTAGCTGCAGAAAGGAAATAGCTATGACACACATCGTACCAGAATACATACCACCAGATTTTAGTAAAGATTTTTTTCAAAATGCTCCTAGTATTAAAACAGAAGTTGTAAAAAAGGATGGGGTTGCCCCTTATGGCTATCACGCTACTACTATCTTTCCAGAGTATTATAAGATTGATGGCAACTGGGTATTAGCAAAGGAAAGCAGAATGGATAGCGTAGTTGTAGTCAATGCTGACTCAACTATAGACGTTGTAGAATTTAGACAACTAAAAAAAGGACAAGCTGTAGTACTTGGAAGAACTGAGGACGCAAGCGAAGGAATTTTTGTTCACACAAAAGGTTTTTTATATACCCATAACTCTGAAGAGGTTTTTTCTTTCAGAACAGGTCGTTCTAGAGAAACCTCGTATTCCAGAGATTATGACAAGCTCTATGATCTTCTTAAATATGAAAAAGAACACGGATATATTGTGTGGGTGCTTGGTCCTGCGGTTGTTTTTGACTCTGATTCAAGAAGTGCAATGGCATCATTAGTACAAAATGGCTTTGTAGATGCTATATTTGCTGGTAACGCACTTGCCACTCATGACATGGAGGGTGCACTGTTTACAACAGCTCTCGGGCAAGACATCTACACGCAAGAGTCACTTCCAAATGGACATTACCACCATCTTGATGTTATTAACCAAGTACGTAGCCATGGTTCAATCAAAGAGATTGTTGAAAGCGGTTTGGTAAAAGACGGAGTAGTATATTCCTGTATAAACCATAATATACCCATGGTATTAGCAGGCTCAATACGTGATGATGGGCCATTACCAGAGGTTATATCAGATGTATATGAGGCTCAAAATCAGATGCGAAGTCACATTAAAAAGGCTACCACTGTAATAGGCTTGGCTACTCAGCTGCACTCAATTGCAACGGGGAATATGACACCATCATATCAGGTTTTAGATGGTGTAGTACGGCCAGTATATATTTACAGTGTTGACATCTCAGAATTTGCCGTAAATAAGCTGCGTGATAGAGGTACCTTGGAGGTTACTTCCATTGTTACTAATATTCAGGACTTTCTTGTGAATCTGAATAGAAACCTGGTTAAATAGCAAATAAAAGGGGACTGCCGAACAGTGAATAAAATTATTCATTGTGCAACAGTCCCTAAAATCAATTTATATAATAAACTTAGATACAATAATATTTAGATTATTTACACTATCCTTAATCTTTAATGTGTCGTTTTCAATTTCATTTGCCATATCCTTAATATTGGCAACACTGTAAGCAATACTAGACGTACCTTGTGCTCCTTCGGAGCTAGCCTTAGTTATCTCGTCCATTGCCAGCGCTACATTTCTTATAGATGCGAGAAGTTGTTCAGAAGTAGCACTCAAATCAAAAACCAGACCGTTTACATATTCTGCATCCTCATTATAGTTTTCCCCCACTTCTACCGATTCTCTAAAGCTTCTTACAACACTGGTTTCTATGTATTCAAGTGTTTGTCTCGATACCTCTGATAAGTTTTCAACCGCTTCAAATACGTTGGATATTGTACTTTGGATTTCAGTAACCGTTTCTTTAGAATCTTCCGCAAGCTTTCTGATTTCTGAAGCAACCACCGAAAATCCCTTTCCTGCTTCACCCGCTCTAGCAGCCTCAATAGCAGCGTTTAGAGCAAGTAAGTTTGTCTGTGTTGATATTTGAAGAATGGTATTTGCAAGAACCTTAATTCTTTCAACCTGCTTTGCATTTTCCAATGCTGTTGCCATTGAACTTCTAACATTATCGATAGTTTTTATCGCTTCCTGCTCTTTACGAATGGAGTCATCCTTTAAGGCTACGGCCTTGGTGCTTATATTACTCGCAGATACTGCACCGTCTTGAGCTTTTGCAGCAATTCCCTCAACAGAGTTTTCAATCTCTGTTGACGTAGCATTTATCTGCTGGGTAGATGCGGCAGTTTCCTCCATCCCGGCTGATATTTGCTCTACTGTAGAAGACGCGTCCTCTAGGTTCTCAACAAGTTTAGATAGGTTTTCACTGGATTTATGTACTGACCCTACAACAGCATCAGTTTCACTTTTAATTACCGATATAATAGATATCATTGCTCTTTGCATCTCATCAATTGATTGTGAAAGCTCACCCAATTCATCATTTCTCTTTACCCTTATAATCTTGCTTGTAAGATTTCCTGAAGCAACTTGCTTTGCTACATTAACTATATCTGAAATAACCTTTGTAATTCTTCCCAGATAAATAGTTAAAAAGATAATTATTGAGGTAACAATTACAATAACTATACTCGCAACCTGAATTAAATAAGTATTTAATCCAGAAGTAAAATCACTTACTGTAAGAGACGATACCAAATACAAGTCTAATCCTCTAATTTTTTGAGAGCTGTAGATCTTAGCCTCTCCATTAAATACGCCCCTGTCTTTGTATTTGTTGTTTGCTATTATTTTTTCACCAAGATCTTTTAAGCTTTCATTGCTTATATTAAATATTGTTTGTTCATTTTCCTCATCTGTGCTATATGTAAAAGTAGGGTGAGAAACAAATTTTCCAGCCTTATCAATTACAAAAGGATACCCTCTTTCTCCAATCTTCTCATTTGCCAATGCACTTTGTAACTCTGTCAACTGAATATCAATACCTAATACTCCTAAGTCTACACCATCCTTGCTCTTAACGTTCTCCGACATTGTTATTACGGGCTTTTTTGAATAAGTATCTATGTAAATATCCGAATATACTACTTCTCCCTCTTTACTTTGAGCTAACTTGTACCACTCTGTCTCATGTGCTCTCCACGTTGGGTCAACGGGTTTTGAACCAGAACCAGTTATAATGCTTCCATTAGGCCTTCCAATGAAAATTTCTGAAACCCCATACTCTTCTTTTAGCTTTTTAAGTTGGCCCTCTAGATAAGTCTTTGCATCCTGGTCATCTTCAGCAGAAGCTAAATAATTTTTTGATGCTTTAAGAATTGATTCTCTGTCTTTAAAAAAATCATCAAGAATTTCATATATTAGCTTTTCTTCCGCATTTAGTTGCTTATCTGCCATATCATTAATAATGCCTTTAGCAACATTGTACCCCCAACCTCCAACAAGAAGAAGTGCAATTGAAACAACAATGCCAATCAGTAATGTTACTTTAGTTCTTAAGCTTAATTTCATACCTACATCCCCCTAAATAATTCACACAATATCTTACCTAGATTTTAAAAAGTATAAATATAGAATTAAATATAAATCTTTTACGATTTACATAATGGCTCAACATATAATTGACTAGATTAAGCATAATTCTAAACATATCTATACAATGATTACATGTCCTAAAAAATAATACCCACATCTTACTAATTAAAACAATCGGGGCTATAGTTGTTTGTTTGAACCAAAAACAGTAATCTCTGAGAAGGATATTTTGTCAACTATTACTGTCGTTAGTAGATGTGTTCTACATTCCCTCACTTTAGTTTGAGCCCTGTTGGCAAAAAAATAAGAGCTATCTCTACCCATTCGGTAAAAATAGCTCTTTATTTTTTGGTTATAATTAATTATATATATTTACTTAAATAACAAACTTAGACACAGTATCATTAAGAGTATCTATGCTATCCCTTATCTTTAATGTATCTTTTTCAATTTCATTTGCCATGTCCTTGATATAGACAACACTCTGAGCAATACTCGTTGTTCCCTGTGCTCCCTCGGAGCTAGCCTTTGTTATCTCGTCCATTGCAAGTGCAACATTTTTAATAGATGCAAGAAGTTCTTCGGAAGTAGCACTCAACTCAAATACCAGTCCATTTACATATTCCGCGTCCTTATTATAGTTTTCGCCCACCTCTACCGATTCTTTGAAGCTTTTTACAACACTGGTTTCTATGTATTCGAGCGTATGTCTTGAAGCCTCTGATAGGTTTTCTACCGCTTCAAATACATTAGTTATAGTACCCTGTATTTCAGTAACCGTTGACTTTGATTCTTCTGCCAGCTTCCTAATTTCTGAAGCAACCACCGCAAATCCCTTTCCTGCCTCTCCTGCCCTTGCAGACTCAATAGCTGCGTTTAAGGCAAGTAAGTTTGTCTGTGTTGATATTTGTAGAATGGTATTAGCAAGAACTTTAATTCTCTCAACTTCCTTTACATTTTTCAATGCAGTTTCCATTGAACTTTTAACATTATCGATAGTTTGTATTGCCTCTTGCTCCTTACGAATTGAGTCATCCTTTAGGGCTATCGCCTTTGTGCTTATATTGTTCGCAGATATTGCACCATCTTGGGCTTTAGACGCTATTACCTCTACAGCATTTTCAAACTCTGCTGATGTTGCATTTATCTGCTGAGTAGATGCGGCAGTCTCTTCCATTCCGGCTGATATTTGTTCTACTGTAGAAGACGTATCCTCTATGCTTTCAACAAGTTTGGATAGGTTTTCACTGGATTTATGTACTGATCCTACAACAGCATTGGTTTCACTTTTAATTACAGATATAATAGATATCATTGCCATCTGCATTTCATTAATTGATTTCGAAAGCTCGCCTAATTCATCATTTCTGTTAATACGAGCAATCTCGCTTGTGAGGTCCCCAGATGCTATTTTCTTTGCTATCTTAACTAGGCTGGATATAATTTTTGTTATTTTACCTATATAGTAGGTAAAGAAGAGGCAAATAAAGGCAACTGCTACTACAATAACCAAGCCATTCAGATATATATAGGTATCCAAAACTGATGTAAAATCACTTACTTCAATTGTTGACACCAAAAACATGTCAGTTCCCTGAATTTTTTGAGAGGCGTAAATCTTGGTATCTCCATTAAACTCTTCTCGTGATTCATATTGACCATTTTCTATTATTTTTTGTCCAAGCTCCTTTAAGCTGCCGTTACTAACATTAAATATTGTTTGTTGACTTTCCTCATCTGTACTATATGTATAATTACGGTGGGAAACAAATCTTCCATACTTATCAATTATAAAGGAATATCCGTGATCCCCCATACGGTATTCTCCCAATATATTTTGTAAATCTGATAGCTGTATATCTATGGCTACTAACCCTAAGTTAAATCCATCTTTACTCGTAACAATCTCTGCAATAGTGATTACGGGGTTTTTTTCGTTGCTGTCCGTGTATACATCCGAATATATTATATTCCCCTCATTACTCTGAGCAAGTACATACCAGTCCTTCTCAGACGCTTTCCAAGCTGTTGTCTCACCAGATGCATTTATAACACTTCCATTAGGCTTAGCTATGTACATATCTGAAATTTTATACTCATCCTTTAGCTTCTCATGTTGCGTTCTAAGGTACGTCTTGGCATCCTCATCATTTACATTAGCAGCAAAGAAATTTTTCGTCGATTCCAAAATGGATTCTCTGTCCGCAAAAAAATTATCAATAATTTCATAAACCAGTTTCTCTTCAACACTTAACTGCTTGTCCGCCATTTCAATAATAATATTTCTTGCAATGTTATATCCCATCGTGCCAACAAGAATAAGAGCTACTGAAATAACGATACCTACTATTAAATTCATTTTGGTTTTTAAGCTTAGCTTCATAAACAATCCCCCTAATATGACAGATAACTCAAAAATTTACAAATTACTATTTTAGAGCTGCATTATAAATTTATCATACTTTACATAATGTCTCAACATAAAATTTTAGTAAATTTAATTATTTATTAAAATTAGCTAAATACACATATTTTCCTAGTTGTTACACATTCTAAAAATAATGACCACAGTTTATATAAAATGGAGGATATAGGTTAAATGTTCATACCCAAAACAGTTATTTTTGAAAAGGATATTCTTACAACTACAGAAGGAGATCTCCTTCATAAATACTTTGAGGAATCAGGGAAGGAAATTATTATTGTAAACTCAAACCGCGCTAAATCCAGTATTCAAGGTGACACAATCTATGAGAGGTACCGCTCTGGAAAAAACACTCTTGTAATTGGTTCAAGGAAAAGTCTGAAATTCCAGACCTGTAAGCCATCAGCCCATTATCAGCTGCCATTGGTAAGTGGATGTATTGGGCAATGTGAGTATTGCTATTTAAATACACAACTAGGTGATAAACCATTTATAAAAATACACCTAAATATTGATGAGATACTACAGCAGGCCCAAAAATATATAGATGAACGTCTGCCTGAGATAACCATATTTGAGGGAGCAGCTACATCTGATCCTGTTCCGGTGGAGCCATATTCCCACGCCCTTGAGAAGAGCATTATCTTCTTTGCCAACCAACCAAATGCCCGTTTCAGATTTGTAACAAAATATAGTGATATTGATAACCTGTTAAACATCGAGCACAATAATCACACCGAAGTGCGGTTTAGCCTCAATACAAAAACAGTAATTGACAAATATGAACACAAAACTGCGTCCGCAAATAAGAGAATAGAGGCTAGTTCAAAAATTTCGGAGGCTGGCTATCCTATGGGGTTTATTATAGCACCGGTGTTTATTTATGATGGCTGGAAGGAGGAATACCGTTCACTGTTGACTGATTTAAGAGAAAGGATGCCTGCTAAATTGACTCACCACCCCAGCTTTGAAGTAATCTCACACCGATTCACAACAAGAGCAAAAAATAGGATATTGGAGATTTTCCCAACTACAGAACTTGATATGGAAGAACAATCAAGGCAATTTAAATTTGGACAATTTGGCTATGGAAAGTACATGTACCCAAAAGAGCAATTAGCAGAAATAAAAGCGTTCTTTAAAGAGCAGCTCTCTGAAATATTCAGTGAAAGTGAGATAAAGTATATTATTTAACTAAAAATGCATAATAAAAAATATGCCTAACTCTTAATCAAAAGGAGACTTATACTTGAACAATAAACGTGACCACTGGTCGTCTAGCTTTGGATTTATTATGGCTGCGGCAAGCGCTGCAATAGGATTGGGTAATCTATGGAAATTTCCTTACGTAGTTGGAATGAACGGAGGAGCCTTATTTTTAATAGTATATCTCATCTTTATGCTTTTCATAGGTGTACCAATACTTATCAGTGAAATGGCACTTGGACGGCATACTCAGCTGAACGCCGTTGGAGCGTATAAGAAGATAAGCAAGAAATGGGAGTTTGTTGGTGCCCTAGGAATAATATGCGCTTTTGTAATTTTAGCCTACTATAGTGTTGTCGGAGGATGGGTAATTAAGTATATATATAGCTATTTCATTGGAGCAAATCTATCAACACCCAGCGATTTTTTCAATATATTTGTTGCAAGGCCAGCTGAGCCAATTTTATGGCAATTTGGGTTTATCGCTGCAAGTGCAGCAATAGTAATGGCGGGAATCTCAAACGGGATAGAAAAAATAAGTAAGATTTTATTACCTGCATTGATTGTATTAATTATCATTGTAATGATAAAAGCACTAACACTCCCGAATGCTATTAAGGGAGTAAAATTCTTTATAGTACCAAACTTCAATGATATCAAAAGCTTTGGGGACGTTGGACGAATCCTTCTCACAGCTATGGGGCAGGTTTTCTTCAGCCTTAGTTTGGGAATGGGAGCTATAATAACCTACGGAAGCTATCTAAGTAAAGGGACAAATATTCAAAAGGATGGAGTCATAATACCCTTGCTCGATTCTGCTATCGCTGTTCTTGCAGGATTTACCATACTTCCCGCAGTATTCTCCTTTGGCTTTGCTCCGCAGGCTGGGCCTGGCCTGATATTTCAAACGCTGCCTGCAGTGTTCAATAATATGGTAGGGGGAAGATTATTGGGGCTTGTGTTCTTTCTAATAGTTTTCTTTGCCGCAATAACTTCAGCTATATCATTACTAGAAGTAATTGCAGCCTACCTTATAGACACCTTTAGGTGGAGCCGCCTCACATCTACTATCCTTCCTTCTGTATTAATATTTGTAGTGGGTACATTTGCTTCACTTTCTTTTGGACCTCTTAAGCACATGCTGATTTTTAACATGAGTTTCTTTGACTTTTGTACTTTTATAACTGACAAGCTATTAATGCCGATAGGTGCCTTCCTGCTATGCGTGTTTGTGGGAAAAGTTTGGGGTATCAGAAGTGTTACAGACGAAATTTCCAATAAAGGAACAATCCCATTTAAGCTTAAGGGTGTGTATTCAATAATAATAAAATATGTAGCACCGGTAGCCATATTAATCATATTTATTACTTCTCTACTTGAGTAGTATCGCTACCAATCGATTATGTTCTCTAGAACGCGACCTAAATTGCTTGCATTGTGGCTCCTATATAGGAATTACAACCATACTAAGAAGGGAATGTGATAAGATATATGCACATTCCCTTTTATACTATAATTGAATTTATTTGTATTTTATTTATTGATGCAACTACACACTACAATAACCTTTTACGTCTTGGCTGTTCAACATTAGCTACGCTTTACCCGTTACCTTTTTCTTTAGCTTTCCTGCAATCAAGGTTGCGCAAAGGTTTATAAGTGCAACAATAATTATCAAAATGCTGGCCGTAGCGTAAGACTGTTCGAATGAAATACCTTCTTTTGCAAGCAGATAAAGATGAACTGCAAGTGTTCTACCAGAATCCGAAACTGCATGCGGAATTCTTGTGACCATTCCAACGGTAAAATATACTGCTGCAGTTTCCCCAACTATTCTGCCTATGCTTAAAATAACTGCTGTCATGATTCCTGGTATTGCTGTTGGAAGGATAACTTTATATATGGTAGTCCACAAAGTTGCCCCCAATGCAAGACTACCTTCTTTGTAAGAGATAGGTACTGTTTTTATGGCTTCCTCTGTAGTTCTGATAATAGTAGGCAGCACCATAATGCTCAGTGTTAACGCACCTGCAATTATAGAAAACTTAAGCTGTAGTATATTTACAAAGAACAAGAATCCAAACAAACCATATATTATAGACGGAATGCCCGCAAGGCTTTCAGTAGCAAATCTGATGAAATTCAGCAGTCTCCCCTGCTTTGCATACTGAGTCAGGTATATGGCAGCAAAAATACCTATTGGAGTAGCAATAAATATGGTAACAACAATAACATACAGTGTGGTTAGTATCATAGGGAGTATGCCCTCTTGCTCTCCCTTATATGGTGTGGATATAAACTCCCAGCTTATGTGGGGCAATCCTTTTGCTAGGATATATATAATAATTGCTGCAAGGGCCGCAACTGCAAATATAGCAGCTGCCCAAATAATTATTTTTGCAATGATATCTGAAACCCTTATTTTGCCTCTCTTTACATTGCTGCTCATTATGCTTTCTCCTTCCTGCCTCTTTGAAGGACATTAATAACAAGATTTAAAATCATTATAAATACAAATAATACAACTCCTGTTGCGAAGAGCGCATCTTGATGGATTCCTGATGCGTAACCCATCTCCATGGCGATGTTAGCAGTTAGTGTTCTCACACTATCTGTTATTGCTTGCGGGAATAGCGCTGTGTTTCCTGCCACCAGTATAACTGCCATTGTTTCGCCTATCGCTCTACCAGCCCCAAGAGCTATAGAAGCATATACACCCGACTTTGCAGCAGGCAGTATGACCTTGAAAATAGTTTGTATGTGCGTAGCCCCCAATGCAAGAGAACCCTGTTTGTATGAATCAGGAACAGCATTTATAGCAGTCTCTGAGATACTTACTATCGTCGGAAGAATCATTATTGACAATATAATAATTACCGCTAACAAACTGTTACCTGCCCCGCCGGGATCAAGATACTTTATAATCATGGGGATTACCACTACAACACCAAAAAAGCCGAAAACTACTGAAGGAATACCTGCAAGAAGCTGTATAGCAGGCCTAACTATCCTTACCATCCATTTTGGTGCTAGTTCAGCCAAAAATACTGCTGTAAGTATACCGATAAAAGTACCTATAATGAGTGAACCAAGTGTTGCCAGGATTGATGCTACTATCATAGGCGCAATACCAAAATCCTTATTTAAAGGCTCCCAATTGCTTCCGAATATAAATCGTGGAATACCTACCTCAAAGAATGCAGGAGCGCCTTTAGCAAATATATATACCGCTATTATTACTAATGATAAAATTGAAATAATTGCTGAAATGAGAAGAATCATTTCTATTACTTTTTCACCAATATACTTAGGTTTGGAGATTAATTTCATAGTTAGCCTAAATCCTTTCTATAATATCTGTTTGGTATGCACATCATATGCGAAAATCAAATTACTCACCAAATGTGCTTTGCTTCGCTTGTGCTTTACTTCGCTGATATATAGTCTTCTGAAATTATTTCTTGAGCCTCATCGCCCATAACATAGTCCAAAAATTTCTGTGCGTTACTACTAATCTTACCCTTTGTTACTAAAATAAATGATCTTCCTAGAGGATATGATTTATCCTTAATAGTTTCTGGTGTACACCCAACACCATCGATGGATATACTTACTACTGTGTCATCAACTGCAGCCAGTGAAATATAACCGATTGCATTATGCTTGCTGGCTACATTTGTCTTTACAGCACCTGAACTATCGAAAATTAAAGCTTTTTTAGTGACCAAACTCTTAATTTTATCACCATTCTTTATTTGCAGATCGAGCATTTCCTCAAAAGCCGCTCTAGTACCAGCGCCATCTTCTCTTGACATTACGATAATAGGACTATCCGGGCCACCTACTTCCTTCCAGTTTTTAATCTCACCCTTAAATATTTTTTGAACTTGTTCCATGGTAAAATCTTTTACTGGATTAGCTGGATTAGTTACTATCGCTATGCCATCAAGAGCCATTACATGCTCTGTTAGTGTTCCCTTTTCAGAATCCTTCAAGTCACGTGATGACAT
>JAEZFR010000089.1 GCA_023417285.1 Bacillota bacterium | reverse complement strand
ATTTGAGACATAGCCCAGTAAAAAAAACATCTTGTCAAGACCATTCAAAATTGCTGATAATAAATATTCTATCAAGCAAGGCACCCCCTAAGATAGTGATAGAAAAGACCATGTCACAAAAAATTTATAAGATGTGCATGGTTCCTAATACAACGTCTATTTACTTAATCCTGCCACTTTTGAGCAGTCCAAAAAAATAGTGTCCGTTTTAATATATGATTAGAAAAATAAAAAATGCACGTCCATAAAAAAATTTTTTCTATCTTTACGTTATAAAATAAAAATAAAGTATATGACCAGCACTCCTTATCATGCTAAAATATTGGTATAAAGATTTTTGGGGGAATAAAATGAAGGATCAGTTTATCGCTATTTATAATCAATATATAAAGAGAGAAGGTGCAGATAAGCTATTGGAGTTCTTGACATCAAAGGCCAGTGACTTTTTTACCGCACCTGCAAGCACAAGGTTTCATGGCTCCTACCCTGGTGGCCTTGTTGAGCACAGTCTTAATGTTTTTGAGTGTTTGTGCGATTATCTAAGCCGAGAAAAGGCCAAAACAGACTATAAAATGAATTATGACATGGAAAGCATAGCAATTGTATCCCTGTTACATGATATTTGCAAGGTAAATTGCTACAAGCCTGGTACTAGAAATGTTAAGGACGAAAATGGCATATGGCAATCGGTGCCCACATTTGAATATGATGACAAGCTTCCATATGGACACGGTGAAAAATCTGTTTATATTCTTACTGGCTACATGAAGCTTACTCGAGAAGAAGCATTTGCTATAAGATACCATATGGGTTTTTCAGGCACAGAAGACAAACGAGCAGTATCAGAGAGCTTCGAAATGTTTCCTCTAGCTTTTGCACTCGCTACTGCAGATATGGAAGCAACCTTTTTCCTGGAGAAGTAATTATACTAATTATGTAGCATTATAAAAGAGTAAAACTATAAATATAATTTAATCTATATAGTATATACAAAGAGCAAATATACTTCGCGCGTGTATTTATTTAGCCTATGTACTTTCGTAGCCTATGTATTTTGCTATATAATTGCCTTTATAATTGCCTTTATAATTGCCTTTATAATTGCCTATTAATATTTAGACTATATACTTGCCATATATTAGCCTATATAATAATCTATGATTTTACCAGCTTTTTGACCTGTGTATGCCCTATCTTTGGCTCATACACAGGTCATTATTGTCATTAGCATAGTACCACACACTATTGCTATAGAAAAATGAAAGCATCCATTTGTATCCCCCGCATCGTTTTTATACGGCAGTAAGGATTGTGTGAGTATACAGCATTTAAAATAAGTACTTATGTTTCGCAAGCTAATTATGGCACTTCTATTTTTAATAAGTACTGCTATGGCAATAGCACCTCCCGCCAAGAAAGAGTAAATAATGCAAAATGCCACATTAATAGTACCCACAATTGAGCCTATTGCACAAAACAGCTTTATATCCCCTGCCCCAAGCATTTTCAGAGCAAACAGTATAAATAGTGCCACAGTTGGAAGTATGGTTGCAACAAAATAGTCCAATATATTATTGGTGTTTATAACCATGTTTGTTGTCAATCCTATAATAATAAAGCTGATAATAATAGAATTTTTTATTTTGTAGCTGCTAATATCAGAAATAGTAGCTAATAGAAGAAGTGGGACAACCTCCAGAATTTGAATAAAAGTAATAATAATGACCTCCTTTACGTCTAACGAGTTTAACAAAAGATAAGTGAAGCAAAAGGCATGTGAAACATAAGACATATGATACAAAAGACATGTGACATAAGACATATGAAACCAAAAGACATTTGAAAACATAATAAGTATGAAACATAGGAAGTTGAAACATAAGAATTTGAAACATAAGAAGTTGAAACATAAGAAGTTGAAGCATCAGAAGTTTCTCAGGAAAGAAATGAAAAGAATTAAACTTTATATACATATAATACCAAATAGTTGATAGTTTGTCTCTAGTTTTATATTTTTTTACAAATGCCTAATACATATAATTTTTATTTGGTCTCTACTTTTTCTGTAGTATAAGTTTTCTATCACTAAATATATTTTTAACTAAATTACCTGCATATATTTTGCTACCCAAAAGCGTTGATGATATAGACAGAATTAATATACACGCGAAATAAATAATTATTCCCCTACCATTGTTAGTATTAGATAATGAAGAAAACAAATTAAATATCGTGTTAAATGAAAATGAGTCTACGCTAGATACCCCAACTAAACTTATTATTAATGGAAAACCTAACAAAACCGTTGATACTAATATGCAAATGGAGTGTTTTTTTACAATAAGTGAAATTAGAATTATAAGCATAGCAATTACAATGCACCCAATAAGCTGAAGCAAATTAACGAGAAGCATAAAATTGACAATACTAATATTAAAGTTCAGATCTTTAAACATGCTTATACTTTGTATGGGAGCTGACCATGTTTTTATATCGTATCGTGATAATAAGTTAATATAATTGGGCAGATAGATTATAACCATAAGAACTAGAGCAATTATGCTACCTATCAAGCCTTTATGTACAAATAACTTTAATCTGCCATTATAAGTGCTTTTGTAAACTCTAACCATTCCGTTTTTATACTCCATAGGGAATATGTTGCTCAAGCACAGAATAAGTAGTATACAATAAATAAGGCCATTATATAAATCCCTAGTACTATTATTAAATATGTAGCGTGAGGATAGTTCACAGATAAAACTTCCGTTAATACCTTTCTCATCTTTCAATTCTAAAAGATACTGATATTGTTTTTTAAGTCTTTCAAATCCAATTTTCTTCTCTGAAAGCAGCGTAATTTTGTTTATTTCCATGGTGTATGTGTCATTGTCTATTACACCACTTTTTAATGAATTCCTAATCTTTTGTAATTCCAATGGAATATTATCAAAACTATTTTGCTCTTCCTCAATGAATTTCTCTTTTTCGGCAGTTAGTTCTCCAGCCAAAGAATCAACATAGCTTTTATATACAGATGTATCTTTAGTCATTAGAAATGGAGATGTATGTATACTTTGATAGCTAATAAATAAAGCTGCTAAAAATATTAATATCACTTTATTTGAAATAAATATTTTATATGCCTCCTGTAAAAACAGGCTTGTGCTACCATTAATTCTCCTACGTTTTATAGTAATCTTGTTTAACAGCTTCTGAAGTAAAGGTGCTGCACTTGTATAATTCCTTACATATGAAAATAGGGTTAATGATATCGTTATAACAGATATTATTATAAATACAACTATTGAAGCAGATACCTTACTTATGGGGAAGCCGAAAAGGTTAATATTTATATATTCCCCGTAAAAGGTATATACATCAAAAAATGAAAAAAAGTTGATATATTTAAGTGCATTTATATAAGAAATTGGATGTATAAATGTATAGCCTATATAGCTAAGAGCAACTAACACAGCTAAAACTACATATATTACTTTAGAATTAGAAAAAATATTGAAAATAACAGCAAAAATTAATGCCGTTAGTACAGTTACTACAATCTTTGTAAGAATAAATATGAAAATGAACTCATTTACTGAAAGTAACAAATTACAATCCCTAAAGGAACTCATGGATTGTATATAACGAGATAAATCCCCAAATCCATATAGCTCATTGCCTAGCAGCAATATACTGCCATAAAATATTAAGGAGAATATAGCTGTTGTAACAGCCAGAACTATGAGCTTTGATAATATTACAGGTACATGACCATTTTTAGTAGCTTTAGTCAGCTTTATCAGACCACTTTCTTTTTCCATCAGGAAAATAAAAACGCACAGCAGGAAAATTAATGCTACTATTGACAAGTCAGTAAATCTATACTGAGTTGAGGATACAATACCGGTCTCATCCCCAAGCTTTAGCTCTATTCCCCTTAGATGTACAAAGTCGTTTGGCGTTTTAACAATATTTCTATATGCAAAAGTTCCCTTTTTATTAAATATGGAAACGCTCTGCATATTATCAGCCTTTTCCTCCATCGAACTTATAAAGTCAGGATAACTTGTAATATATTCAAGCTGATTGCGTATCATTCCCAAAGAAACTAGATAGTCTAATAAATAGTTTTTATCCTTCATAAATATGCTATTATCATATTTTATTAAAATCTCATCATAAGAAATTTCTTTTGTAGATATATTTAAAATAGGAGATACCTGCTCCTTAATAGCCTCATCTGGAACTTTACTTGATCTAAGATCCTTTATAATTGCTAATATACTTAGCTCATTATAGCTTTCGCTTATTTGAGACAATGCCTCATTTGAGGACAATTGTGAATACTGCTGCAACATATTGTTATATTCAGGTGGAATGTGAATGTCTTTTTTGTTTTGTTCAGAAATATACAGATAACAATTAGAAACAAACAAAATGGCAACAAATAATAGAAGAAACTTTTTAGATAGTAATTTATAAAATTCATATTTGAGTATACGCATCCTACTCCCTACCCTCTTTATTAATATCATTGAAAAGATAAAGATAAATATCCTCAAGATTAGGCAGTGCAGGACTCGCTCCGAGTTCAGACTGTAAATCGTCTCCTACTATTTTTACTGCCACGATATTATTTTTTTCACCTACTATATTGCTTATCATATACTTTTTTTGTAATTCCTTTAGCTTGTCAACGGATATGTGAGCCTGCCAGACCTTATTTTCCATCTGTGACAGAACTTTTGAAGGAGTATCCTGTAAAATAAGTTTACCCTGCTTGATAAAAATAACCTCTTTAGCGGCATACTCTATATCAGAAACTACATGCGTAGCAAATATAACTATTTTATTCAGAGCAACTTCACTTATAAAATTACGAATATGTACTCTTTCCTTTGGGTCAAGGCCTGCTGTAGGCTCATCGAGAATCAATATTTCAGGATCATTTAGCAGTGCCTGTGCAATTAATATACGTTGCTTCATACCACCTGAAAATGAGCCTAGCTTTTTGTGTGCATCATTATGTAGATTTACCAAGTCAAGTACATACTCTATTCTTTCCTTTGCCAGCTTCTTCTTTAATCCCTTAAGAGCTGCCATATACCACAAAAAACGGTTTGCAGAAAAATCATCATATAGTCCTTGATGCTGTGGCATATACCCAAGTATATTCCTGAAAGCCTTGCCCATTCTATGGATATTGGTACCATTATAATCAATAGTACCTGAGTCAGCCTTTATATTGTCTGTTATAATATTCATAAGCGTCGATTTGCCTGCTCCATTAGGTCCCAAAAGACCATATACCCCAGCTGTAAGGGTTGTACTGAAACTGTCGAGAGCCTTTTTTGAACTACCTTGATAAGTTTTTGTTATATTGTTGATCGTAAGTTCCATTAAGCTTACTCCTTTGACTAATTTTCTATAATTGTTTCACTATCTGTCGCTACTGCTGGAGTCATACGGTCTTTGTCAATTTCAAAAAATTGCTGCAACTCAATTTTGCCAAGTCCAAACTTACTTTTGTCCACATAGAATATCTGATATTTATTATCATTACCTGACGTGACAAATAGGTGTAATTCTCCTCCACATATTATATCGCTATAATCATTTATGTCCCCCGTTTTAAGGCTATTCTGTACTTTACCGTCCTTATCAAGTATTCTAAGCATTTGTTGATCCTTGGGTTTTGCATCAGCCGACCATCTAAGATCATTCGAGTATAAATACTTCAGATCTGATAAGAATACACTGTCCTTATCAAGATCGAAAATTCTTTTACTATTTTTCCCATCTAAGTCACACATAAATGAATTTAGTTCTTGAGAAGTCCCATCTGGATTATATTTTGAAACTGAATAGTATAATTTTTCATTAAAAACAGCAGGATATGAAGATAGCTCCATGCTATTTTCATTAATACTGGGGAAAAGTTTGCTAGCCTCTTTTGTAAGAATGTCATACCTCATAGTTATAGTTGTAAAAGCTTTTTCGCTATGTGCAAATTCAGTAAAGTAAATATTATTTCCATAACACATCAAGTCCTGTATATGTCCCCCTTCAAGCCTTCCTGTATATAATGTCTTGGGTTTTTTATTAAACCCCCCGAGTTCAAATTCATTTATGCAGTATACAGATTTCTGATCTTTATCATAAGCTGTTTGGTCATAGTAAACTCTTCCCCTGTGTATTGCCACAGACATTGGCTTAACGTCAAACTTCAAAATCGACTCCCTCTTAGTTCCGTCTGAAGATATTTTTATTAGTTCATATTCTTCATTAATACCTACTGATCCCGATACAACATAAATATTTCCGTCATAATACGCGATAAAAGGCGAAGCATAATTATAAAAAAAGGCATTACAATTAAAAACTTTTTTATCATTTTTTTCATTATCGTGCAGACAATTAGGCTTATTACATAATATGACAGGCTTCATTGTTGCCTTATCAGCATAATACAAATAACAGCCGCTAAAGAAATAGTATCCGTTTTCAGACTCAGCCATAATTGGACTAGAGCCTTGTCTAAAATACATATACTGAAAGTCCTGCCCATTTATATACGTATTTTCGGTATATTGCTTGCCTCCACAGCTGGATAATGTAAATAGAAATATTAATATGTAAACTAGAATAAATTTGCTTTTCATGTACTTAATTAGCCCCCCTATTATTAAAATGTTAAAGTATTTTGCTTACTGTTTAATATTTTAACATTTATTACTATTAATGTCTTTAAAGACCATTAATTTTTTGTAGAAATGTGACTAGTAAGAACGATTTATTTTATACCGACTTATTTTTAAAGATTTATTTTGTAACCATTTATCTATAACCATCTATTTTGAAAATGCTCATGTCATATCCATCTTTTACAAGCGTTAAGCACTCGTAAATCAACTTTTGATATTTTTATGTAACCCTCTTCCTCAATTATTCATATTTATGTATAGTAAGCAATCACAATTTAGTGAGGAGGGTAATAATGCAAGAAAATAATAACAACGAAAACAAGTGTTTAAATGAACTTGATAGCTTGCCTCTTGCAATGGCATATGTGCCTATTCAGCAATGGGAGACACCATATGACGTAAAAACAGGGTTTGAAAGAGGTACAATGTTCCCATCCCTTGATAAACCATTCATTGGGAAGGAGGCTATAAGATTATGAATCAACAGATGACTGATAGAGAAGCTAAAATGCATAATTTACAAGCATATAATTTTGCTATGGCGGAAGTCGCACTTTTCCTCGATACTCATCCAGATGACAAAGTGGCCCTATCATACTTTAAGAAGTATGGTGAATTAAAAGATATGGCTGAAAAAGAGTTCACCAGTAGCTATGGCCCTATTACTACAAGTACAACAAATTATGATTTTACAACCTGGAACTGGATTGATAATCCATGGCCTTGGGAAAGAGAGGGTGAGGTATAGTTATGTGGACGTATGAGAAAATGCTTCAGTATCCAGTAAAAATTGAGAGGCCTAATCCGGCACTCGCAAAAGTAATTATTACGCAATTCGGCGGGCCAGACGGTGAGCTTGCTGCTGCCAACAGGTATTTAAGTCAGCGCTACTCTATGCCTTATAAGGAGGTTAAGGGTATACTTACTGACATTGGTACAGAAGAACTCGGGCATGTTGAAATGATTTGTGCTATAGTGTATCAGCTCACTCGTAATCTCACTATTGATCAGATTAAGGAAAGCGGCTTTGATACTTACTTTGTAGATCATACCACTGCACTTTACCCAATTGCGGCTTCTGGCTCACCTTTTACAGCGACCTATTTCCAGTCAAAGGGCGATGTATTTGCAGACCTGACAGAGGACTTAGCAGCAGATGGTACGATTGCATAAGAACAACAAAGCGAAAAAACGACAAGGACAAGCCACCTACCAGTTATTCAGATTAGGGTTGCATCGAGCAACGTTATCTGAATATTTTCGCTACAAACTTAAAATATCCATTACTTCTACTCCATTCATCATCTGGAATACTTACAACTATAATTAGCTCTCCAAGCTTTGTACCATCTTGCATTCCGAAATATTCGGGATCTGTTATTGATAGTTTTTCATAGTATATCCCGTTATAAACAAAATCAAGCTTTGCTTTTACTCCTTTTGGTCCTTCAACTTCATATAATATTGCATTATTAACTTTAACTATTTCAAGTGAATGCCCTATAAAGCTTGGGTCACTATAAATAGCATGCTTATTATTACCTAAAACATATTGATGGTTTTCTAAATTATGTATATTTAACGCTTGGTTAAGAGAAAGTGAAGATATCTTAATTATAGGCTCAGTCAAATCAACAATAATATCTTCAGTATGAATATTTGTTGCTGCTGAACCTATAACACTAATTTCGATTTTATCCAAAACATTAATTTTGCTATTATTACAACAAACAAAGTTTCTATAAGTAATTCCCTGATCGTTTACTAATCTAACCCATTTTCCGGAAATGCATTCAAAGCCTGCAACGCAAAGCCCTCCATATTTAGTGGATTTTGTCATAATAATAACTTGCATTTTATTCATACAATTAACCCCGATCATAAATTTTCTATAAATTTATAATTTTTAAATGATTATATTTTTTGTAAAAATAATCAGATACCAAACTCCTGTGACATTGGTTATGATCATTTTCACTACACAACAAACAATATTTTACATCATTGCAATTACTATATTTCTCTTGAATGTACTTTTCAATATTCCTTTGTTCCATTAATTCACTAAATCTTTTTACATATTCATTCCAACTGATTTTCTTTTCTTTAAAACTCTTCAATATAACTTCTGTTGGAGAAAACTCGGGGTCATGAATATATTTAATATTTAGCAAATCATTTAAAAAATACTCAATATCAGGGTATTTTGAAAATCCTGCAAGTTGAGAAGTATTATTGAGCCTTATATCTACCACTATATCTATTTGATTATTTTTTAATAGACTGAAGAATTTTTTGGCAGTCTTTTGTGTAAAACCTATTGTATATATTTCACCCATATTTCACCATATCCTTTTCCAATCTATATCCAATCTCTTTATTTTTCAATTTATATGCTTCAAGAATAAGTTCACAGTCTGTTTCTATAGAACCAAATAATGTTAACTGATTCCTTTTTGGAAAATACTTTTGTAATAATCTACTTTCAATATCCACTTGAGTTTGAATTGTCCCATCTTTCATTATGTTTTTTATTTCAAACCCTCGTTTATAAAACTCCCTTGCTATCATTATGTTTCTATGACAATCAATTGGATCAACTTCTGCACACATTAATGCGAAAGTGTAGCCACTTTTAATGCCTAGTAATATCTTGTTATAACCCTCATTAAAAACTTCTGACTGTGTAAATTTTTCAAAATCCAGATATCCTTCAGGACTATAATAGCACTGTTTAGTTTGTCTAGCACCAAATTCTTCAACATAATTCCTGTATAAGATTCCGTGAAGCTTTAATATTTTATATAAATTATCTTTGTTGTAGTCAGGGTAATGCTGCGAAAAAGCTACGCTCCTCACATCAATAATGCACGAAATATTATTTAATTTTAACTGCTGTACAAAGTTTTCAATTTTGAAAGCAGTATAGCCAATTGTATATAAAACATTCATAACAATTC
>JAEZFR010000081.1 GCA_023417285.1 Bacillota bacterium | reverse complement strand
TAGATATCCCTCTATTTTTTATGGTTAAACTTTAGCGTCTGTTTCCTCTGCTCTCAGAAAGTATACTCTCTTCAATAGCTTCAATATTATCAAGTGCCTTACCCGTGCCAAGTGCCACGCATGAAATAGAATCATCTGCTATGAGTACATTTATACCTGTCTTTTCCTGCAGCAGCTTATCTAAGCCGTATATAAGGCTTCCACCACCTGTCATGACAATACCCCTGTCACTAATATCAGCTGCTAATTCCGGCGGAGTGCGCTCCAGCACTGAATGAACAGCCTCTACAATGCTAGAAACTGGTTCTTCTAGAGCTTCCATCATCTCTGTAGAGGAAATACTGATAGTTTTAGGTAATCCTGAAATAAGGTTTCTGCCTCTAATATCCATAGTTACTTCTTGTACCCTTGGATATACTGTACCAATATTAATCTTAAGCTCTTCTGCTGTCCTCTCGCCTATCATAATATTGTGCTTTTTACGCATATATCTAACTATAGCTTCATCAAACTTGTCTCCAGCAAC
Source organism: Bacillota bacterium (assembly GCA_023417285.1). GTDB lineage: Bacteria > Bacillota > Clostridia > Acetivibrionales > DSM-1351 > Ruminiclostridium. The sequence continues at coordinate 3,234 of JAEZFR010000081.1, read as the reverse complement.
CTTAATAGAGGTGCTTACAACTGTACCCCCAAGTGAGATAACAGCTATATCTGTAGTGCCACCACCCATATCAACAACCATGCTTCCGCATGCTTTAGCAATATCTATACCTGCACCAATAGCAGCAGCTATAGGTTCCTCTATCAGATATGTTCTTCTAGCGCCAGCCTGCATAGAGGCATCAATAACAGCACGTTTCTCAACTTCAGTTACTCCACTAGGTACACAAACCATTATTCTAGGCTTAAAAAATCTTCTGCTACCTGTAACTTTATTGATAAAGTACTTGAGCATTCTCTCAGTAATATCATAATCAGAAATTACACCTTCTCTTAAAGGCCTAATAGCAACTATATTACCTGGTGTTCTTCCTAGCATTCTTCTAGCCTCTTCACCTACAGCAAGAAGTTTATTTGTATTCTTGTCAATCGCTACAACAGAAGGCTCCCTGAGAACAATGCCTTTTCCCTTAATATATACAAGTACTGATGCAGTACCCAAATCTATTCCTATATCCTGTCCAAATGCCAATTATAACAACTCCCTTTTAAAACATTATTAATAAACAAAACAACGATAAAAATTGCTTTTATTTCAAACTTAGAAATTGCTACGAATATATAATGTGTAAAAAAGCCAAATATTAAAAAGTAAAATTTACCTATTTAATAATATCTCATTATTGTTTATTTATCAATATTAATGTAAATTATTATCGTGATTTAGTGTTAGAATTGAACTTTTTGAAATATACAAAAGTAAAAAAAACTAGAATTTTCTCAACTTTTTATAATAAATAACTTTACCTAGCTGATACTTTGCTTTTGTTGCTTTGCCATTACTTTAGGAAAATTTTAGAGCCTGCATGCAAAGCAGGTGATCCTTGTCATGGCAACAAAGATTTTAATAATATAAGCCGGGTTTCCCCGGCTCTTAACTTATCCTTTATAACACTGTCATCATCACATAATTCAATACTACCTTATAAATGTATAGCTACCGGGCACTAGCTCTTTTATTTCCTCATTCAAAACTAATGTTGCTTTGCACGGAACTTCTACAGATATTTTCTCTTTGTCCCAATAAACCTTAATGTCCCTATGATGTGCTCTTACAAAATCCAATTCTTGTATAAAACATGGCTTTATAATAAGCTTATTGTCAACAAACGTAATGCCTGCTAGATGCTTATAGAACCACATATCAACTTCACTGAACATATGATGATTTAAAGACATTGTCATTTCCCAATCCTCCGAAAGAGTTGTCAGTCCACTATTCATCCAATAGGCATAACTTGGCATGGTGGGATTGACTACCATCTTATACGCTAGGTCAGCATATCCATTATCAGATAGCGCACTAAAAATATATTTAGTACCTAAAATACCACAGTCTATATGATAATCTTTTTCTCTTACTAGTTCTGCCAAACGCTTTGCGGCATTCGGAACTTCATCTTCATTATAAAGCCCCTGATATATTCCACATGCGATTGATGTCTGGTTATCCCCTAACACAATTCCAGCTTTTATAAACCTGTCTCTAAAGGCTTTTTTAATGTTTTTTGCAAGCTCTATATATTTGGAACCGTCTTTACCAATAAGCTCCGCACAAATCGCCATTGTTTGTGCATTTTTGTAGTAATATGCAGTATCCGTAACAACTGTTTCGCATACTTTTGATGTTTTGGGTGGACACCAGTCGCCTAAACCGTAGTTTACAATATAATCCTCGGCCATAGAATCCATAAACTCCATGTAAAGCACCATATTATCCCACATTTGCTCAATTAATGACTTGTCACCTGTTATATTAAAGACATAGTATGGAACTAGAATTAAAAAGCTATCCCACGCAGGACCACTCCCCCAGTTATATCCCCAGTTTGATGTTGGTACTATTCCAGGGATTTGTCCGTTAGGTCTCTGTACATCCTTGAAATCATCCAACCATTTTCTGTAGGCCTCAAGCATATCATAATTCATAATTGACTGTTCAGCAGAAACTAATGCATCCCCTGTCCAGCCATTTTGTTCCCTTTGAGGGCAGTCTGTGGGAAAACCGTGATAATTAGTTAAAGTTGACCACCTTGTTGCACTATGTATTTTATTTAGCATTTGGTCGCTACACTCAAAATTACCAATAATATCTAAGTCTGTGTGAACTACTCTGCCCTCTATTTCAAAATATTCTGGAATATTGTCTACATGAATATATCTGAAGCCATGGTATGCAAAGCTTGGCTCATACTCCTCAATACCTATACCTTTTAGAATGTATTTATCCCCATGAGGCATCATTTCCCTGTTGAACTTATTCATCTCAACATTGTTAATAGTTCCATCCTCATTGAGGCACTCTGCATATAGCATTGAAATCTTAGTTCCTGCAGTGCCTTGCACTTTAATTTTAGCCCATCCACTGATATTTTGACCCAAATCAAAAACATGCTCACTAATCCTGGTTGCTTTTAATGTTTTTGCAATCCTTATGGGTGGCATTTTTGTTTGAGAAAATGTTCCTCCTGCCCCACGACAGACTATTGCATTGCCCCAAATTCCATCATCAAAATTACTACTACACCATCCTTCAATTTCACATCGGGCATCGTATACTTCACCACTTCTTGAATGGTTTACCAATATTGGACTATCAAAAACCTTCCAGGAAGAATCAGAAATAATGGTCTGTTTTGAGCCATCCTCATAAACAATGTCTATCTGGAGTATTAGTTTCGGGCAGTCTCTCCAAGATGATTTTTCATAATTCCATGCACCGGCCAAATCATTGTACCAGCCGTTTCCTAATATAGAGCCAACAACGTTAGCTCCTGTTTTTACCAGGTCACTAACGTCATAAGTTGAATACAACAATCTCGCATCATATTTTGTCACAGGTGTAATTAGTACATCCTCTGTAACCTTTTTACCATTAATAAAATATACACCATAGCCAAGCCCACACGCATTCAGGACTGCACTTTTAATTGCTTTATCAATGTCAAATGTCTTTCTAAGTAGTGGTGCCGGCCTCTCCTCCATAGTATATTCTTTTGTTATCCACTTTGCTTTCTCAAACATGAAAACCTCCACACTAGGTTTTGGCACAAAATTAATCAAATTATCGTTGGCTATATTGCTTTAAAAACCTTCATTTGTGATGCATAGTCCCAACCCTGATGTTTTACTCTATATCCCACATTCATTAAAACTTCCCCAGAATATTTTTGTC
>JAEZFR010000071.1 GCA_023417285.1 Bacillota bacterium | reverse complement strand
ATTTGAGACGGAGGATTGAGCTATTAAAAGCGGTAGAAAAGATTTTTATTATCGGGTGTATTTTAGGCAATTTGAAGCAACATAGGTTGATCAGAATCAACAAGTATAAATGATACCAAAAAAGGAGAGTTTTTATGGCAGAAATAAAGTTCGAGATTAAGGAGTCCCTTGGTGTTCAGTCTGAATCAGCAAAGGGATGGACAAAGGAGCTCAAACTGATAAGCTGGAATGACCGGGAGCCTAAGTATGATATCAGAGAATGGGCACCCGACCAGGAAAAAATGGGCAAGGGCATTACTCTGACAGTAGAGGAATTGCTAGAACTAAAGAGAATTTTAAATAGTATTGAAATATAAGAGGCATATCATGGTGTTACTAAGTGAAATTATGGTATTATTTAGCGAAATCAAGGTAAATCATATATAGTGAAATTAGGGTAAATCATTTTGACAAAATAGAGATGTTGTGATACTATTTCTATTGAATTTGAAATCATGAAGATTTCAACCATATAAGGTTTTGTAAGGGTTTAATAACTTTATATTATAATCAGTTTTTTGTGCGATACAGTTTATACAATACTTTTGAATCTTTAACCCATGAAGGGCTATTATTTTGGTACCCATTCATGGGTTATTTATTTACAAAGGAGAGGATTATACTATGCATATGGCTGATATGCTGATATCGCCAGTTGTTGGTGGTGCAATGTATGCAACTACTATTGGAGTAGCTGCATACTCAATTAGAAAAATAAAGAATGAGATGGACGATCAGAAAATTCCTCTAATGGGAGCTATAGGTGCATTTGTATTTGCCGCACAGATGATTAATTTTACCATACCTGGTACCGGTTCGAGTGGACACCTTGGAGGTGGAATGCTACTAGCCATTCTATTAGGGCCAAATGCTGGATTTCTGACAATGGCTGCAATTCTGCTTATTCAGGCACTGTTTTTTGGAGACGGCGGTTTGCTAGCGTACGGTTGTAATGTATTTAACCTTGGATTTTATACGTGTTTTATAGCATATCCCATTATATATAAACTACTTACCAGAAAGGGATTGAATACCAAAAGAATTTTTACGGCATCTATATTTGCTTCAATTATTGGATTGCAATTGGGTTCTTTGAGTGTTGTACTTGAAACTATTTTATCTGGGAAAACGGAAGTGCCTTTTGTATCATTTTTATCCTTTATGCAATTGATTCATCTTGCAATAGGAGTAGTGGAGGGTCTGGTAACAGGTGCAATTGTATCATTTATATGGAAGGCAAAGCCTGAACTACTTGAGACAGCTTCACAGGCAAAAGACAAGTCTGCAAAGAAAATTGTAATTATATTTATAGTCGCATTTATAGCCGTTGGGGGTGCGTTATCCTGGTTTGCGTCCTCTTATCCTGACGGACTTGAATGGTCAATTGAAAAAACCACAGGAACTACTGAGCTTGAGCAGCCGGAGGGCATACATAAAACCTTGTCAGGGCTACAGGAGAAGACAGCGATTCTCCCTGATTATGGCTTTAAAGATGGGGGAGAAGAGGAAAACAATGCAGAGAGTCAAAGCTGGCCTGCAGTTGATTCTGGAACAAGTGTATCCGGCTTGGTTGGAGGCGCATTGACATTAGCTATAGTTGTTATAACAGGACTTATAATTGGTACTGTAAAGAAAAAAAGAAAGCTATCCAAAATGGATAGTTAGATGTGTTTTTAGCAGGCTGTTGCTATAATCAAAGATCAAAGGTTTTTGATTATAGCAGCAGCCTTTTTAATTAAAATTTATCTTTGTACTTATCCCACCATGCCAAACACTTTTCCTTCATGGCAGCGTGTTGAGTGGTGTCAAAATCCAGGTTTACCTCTATATATTCTCCGTTTGTAATAGACGCTACATTTTCATTTTGGGTAGCTAATAAGAGAGCATAAAACACCAAAGCACGCTCATAGTCATCCTTGGTTTCAATGCGCTCAATGAGTGAGGGTATAGCAGGTTTCCCTATAAGGCCAAGCTCTTCTGCCGCTGTATACCATGTATAACCATCTCCGTATAGTTTTGTATAGCTTTTATCGCTAAGCTTGTCCATATAAAACTTTACGTCTTCAGGTACGTCTTTACCTGACAAATCATCAGATCCTTTGTCCTGCTCAGTGGAATTTGTGGCAGCTGAGGCACTCGTATCACCAGAGTTATCTTTGGATGTATCCGTTGACCCTCCTGGCTGAGTATTTTGCTGTGACGTTGAAACTGCTGATGTCTGCTGACCTGGGCCATCTACTGTATCATCTTTAAGAGTGTTTAGAACAACAATTGAAATAGCTATAGCGCAAATAACTACTACTATTATTACTGGTAACCAAGTTTTTTTATAGCTAAATAACATAGTACTCTCCTTTTAATCATTGTTATTTTGTACTCTTAATTATATTTTATAGCTATAAAGGTGTTATGTCAAAAAGGTTGTTACTTTTTAGTTTAATAATCTTCACAAAAAAATCATAATTAAGACAAATAAAGTTCAGATTTGTTTTTTATAATATTTATAGTGAATGAGTACATATTTTGAAAAGAGGCTAGACTATGAAAAAGAATATATTTTTGAATATTGGAATGACAGCAATATTTATATGTCTTATGAGTACATTCATTACAGGTATAAAGTGGCATGAAATATTGGGATTGGTAGTATTCGGGCTGTTTTTTGTACATAAATTTTTAAATCGTAAGTGGATTGTAGCAGTTACAAAAAAGATATTTTCAAAAGAAGGAAGAGTTCCAGCAACAGTAAGAATTCAGTACGTAATAGATGCGGTATTATTAGTCTTGGTTACATTTATTATTATTAGTGGAATACTGATTTCGATAGAAATTTTTCCACAGTTTCAGTCCAAAAATCTTGCATTTTGGTCTAGTTTGCATCATTTTGCATCCATATTATCTTTAATTCTGATATCTGTTCATGTCGGACTTAACTGGCAACAGATCATTAATACCATGAAGAGAATATTTGGTATTAACACATATAGTAAAGTGAGAATGATTGTGTGCAGGGTTCTTGCAGTTGTGATAATGCTAGCTGGTATAAAGGGTTTTGCCTCATCAAATGCAGTTGATTTTCTTAAAGAACCGTTTGAAAAGGGTAAAGCTCCTGACACTGATACAGGAGCAAAAGCTATAAAACAACAGGCTCAAGAGGATACTAACGAAAAGCAGTCATCACAGATTTCAGGAGATGCAAACTCTGAGGAAACTCCCACTCTTGAAAAGTTTTTGGATAATATGGTATGCCATGGCTGTGGTAAATTGTGCCCACTATTGGCGCTAAGATGTTCAAAGGGAAATCAGTACCAGCAAGACGCTATTGAGCAGTATTATGAGCAATACCCAAGTGCTGATAAGAGCCAATCTGAAGGAATATCCTCAAGCTCTCAAAATTATGGAATAGATGAACAAAGGGATATGAAGCGAAGACCGGATAGTTTTAACTCGGATGATAGGGGAAATGGTTTCAAAAACGGACCCTTTAAAGGAAGAAGCGACCTATCTGTAAGAGGCAAAGCACCAGCAGATAACAACACTTCTAAGGGGAAGGAAGATGAAGGTAGTAACAATAGTAAAGGAGATTATAATATCAGAAGCTTTGACAGAGAGTATAGGGCAAAGGGCGATGGTGGGCCGTTGGAAAATAATAAGGTTTTAGACGGACTAGAATATCTTTCTATTATGGGACTATTTGTTGGGGGCACTCATTACATCGTAAGTTTCTCAAAGAGAAATAGCAAGTTGCCAACAAAAACAGTTGACTGATTTATGTCCAATGCTGATTATATAATTAATAGTTTATACATATATAATCCACCAGTTAATCACATTAATGTATTAATATTACGGTATACAATAGAAGCAGGGAGTGATGATGCTTATGAAAATTACAAAGATTATAGGTCTGCTATGTGTTGTTGCAATCGTATTTTCAGGAGTTACAGGGTGTGGTAGCTCTTCTGAGTCAACCAGTAGCAGTAAAGGTTCAGATTCTATAATAGTTAAGGTAACAAGTATATCGGGCAGTGAAATAACAGCAGTTGTTGGTACACTTGCAAATCAGAAGATGCAGCCTCCAAATGGAAGTCAACAAAATACCTCAGGAGGAGCAATGGGGGCTCCCCCTACTAAGCCAAGTTCAGATGGTTCAAATGGCAATGGTGGTAGCCCACCTGCAAAACCAGATAGTAATAATGCAAATGGTGATAGCTCTGGAAATGGAGTAGGAGCCCCGCCAGCTAAGCCTGATTCAGATGGTTCAAATGGTGCTAAGGGCAAAGCTGGTACCTCACCTGCAAAGTCTAGTTCAAATGATGCTAATGGCAAAGGTGGTACCCCACCCACAATGCAGGGGGGCAAGCAAAGCACCTTCACTGAGAGTAAAGAAACTATCACCTTTACTATAAGTGACAGTACGGCTATAACGGTAGAATTTATGCAGGGAAGTCAAAAGGGAGCACTTGCTGATATTAAAGAAGGGTCTATACTAGAGTTGACTATGGGTGCTAATAATACTGCTACTTCAGTTATTATTAAGAATTTAAATGCAGGTGGAGGTTTTGGTGGCAGCGATAAGGTAACAAACGGAACAGCTGCAACTACAATTAAATCAGAACAAACAGTAACGAATAAGACATATTCATCAACAAATGATAATGAAAATTCACTCAGAATAGATGGAACAACGGTTACTCTGGATAATGTAACTATAAATAAACTAGAGGGCAAGTCTTCTAATACTGAAGATGGGGACTTTTATGGTCAGAATGCCGGATTACTTGTACTAAACGGAGCAGCTGCTACTATTAAAAATTCTAAAATAAATACTGCTGTTGCTAACGGGAACGGTGTTTTTAGCTATGGTAAAGGCACTACAGTAAATATTTCTGATTGTATTATTAGGACTACCCAAAACAATTCTGGTGGGATTCAAACAACAGGCGGAGGCACAATGAATGCTCAAAACCTTGATGTTATAACAAAAGGTAATTCAGCAGCTGCTATTAGGAGCGATCGCGGGGGTGGAAACGTAACGGTTACTGGTGGCACTTATGTTACCAATGGTATTGGAAGTCCTGTGATATACAGTACTGCAAATATTAAGGTTTCTGGTGCGACGCTTACAGCAAATAATTCAGAAGCAGTTGTAGTTGAGGGCAAAAACTCTGTTGAGCTGAAAAACTGCACTCTTACTGGCAATATGACAAGTTCGTCAGGCGGTAGTTCAACGGATAATATCCATAACATTATGATTTATCAAAGTATGTCGGGTGATGCAGAGGTTGGACATTCCAGCTTTACTATGACTGGCGGAAAGATAATTGCTAAAAAGGGTGACATGATATATGTTACAAATACTACCTGTACAATAGGTTTGGAAAATGTGGCTCTAACCCCAGCAAATGATGTTGTGTTAAGGGTCTCTGGAAATGATAGTTCTAGGGGATGGGGGACAAAGGGCAGCAATGGAGGAAAATGTACTTTTACTGCTACTAATCAAAAACTTACAGGTAAAATCATAGTGGATGATATATCAATACTGGATATGACAATGAAAAGTGGTAGTGTGCTCAATGGCTCTATAAATTCTGACAAATCGAAAGGTACGATCAAGGTAACGCTAGACGGAAGCAGTAAATGGATTTTGACAGGAGATTCATATATTACTGGATTCGGCGGAGATGTGAAGAATATTGAGGCAAATGGCTACAAGGTATATGTAAATGGAAGTGCTATAAACTAAGAATAGAGATAAGTATTGTAGCATAAGTAGAATATCAAAAATAGAATTAAGTATCATAGCAAAATAGAATGCAAAATAGAATATATGCATGACGTATAGACAAATCTCTATATTGATTATATACTAATCATATAGAGATTTGTCTATATTTTAGAATATTTTCTTATTTTTAGAGGATAAAATATTATGAAAAGAAACTATGAAGAATACGTATCAATATTTAAGTCACTCGCAGATGAAACAAGGCTCAAAATAGTTGAAATGCTATCATGTGGTGAAATGTGTGCCTGTGATATACTGGAGTATTTTCATTTTACACAGCCGACACTGTCCTATCATATGAAGCAACTAACTGACAGTGGATTAGTTACCGCCAGAAAAGATGGCTCATGGATGAAATATTCACTAAACAACGAGAGCTTTGAGATGATAAGTACTGTTTTAAGTGAAATATGCAAGCCTTCTGAGGAATGCATATGCCATAACCTGAATCCTGAACAACATTAGCAAGGAATAGTAAGGCTTATAGAGGGCGTAGCATGGAGCCAGTAAGACGATAGACGATTACAAGGAATAGCAAAGCAATACACGATTACAAGGAATAGCAAAACAATAAACGAGTACAAGGAATAGCAAAACAATACACGATTACAAGGAATATATGTCAATAGACAGGTAGCAAAGAAAAGTAAGACTAATAGGAGGAGAGTACTTTGGACAGTAATAATTCCAGCTCTAGTAATGTTGACACCAAGAATACCAATGCCCCAAGGTTAAAAATTCGGCCTAAGGCAGGTGTCATCAATACACAGCAAAAGATTAATGTATCTAATACAGCATGTTGCAATACAGCTAATACAGTAGGTTACAATACAGCTAATACAGCAGGTTACAATACAGCTAATATGTCGGGCTGCAAGGAGAGTGCACCTCAAAGCTCATGCTGCTGTGGTGTAAAGCCCAATGAGCCTGTAACAAAATATGATTTACGTAACAAATGGATAAAAAACGAAATAAATACTTCGGTAGGCAAAATACCACAGATAAGCACCAATTTGGTCGTTAACGATATATTCGGAACATTAAAGGTTCGCTTTGGTATTAATAGAATGAATTATAAAATCAATCCGGGTGTTTATGCCATAGGCAATCCTAATGATAAATCCCCTGTACTGGTAACTGCTAATTATAAGCTTACCTTTGACTCTCTGCGAAAAGAGCTGGAGGGTTTGGACGCTTGGATAATGGTGTTAGATACAAAAGGGGTCAATGTATGGTGCGCAGCAGGTAAGGGAACGTTTGGCACCAAAGAACTTATTAATCGAATAAAGAAAGTAAGGCTTAATGAATTAGTAGCACACAAAACTATTATTCTACCGCAACTGGGTGCTCCCGGTGTCAGTGCTCATGAGGTTACAAAACAGACTGGTTTCAAAGTAGAATTTGGTCCTGTCAGAGCTTGTGACATAAAGGATTATATTAGTTCCGGAATGAAGGCAACACCTGAAATGAGAAGGGTAAAGTTCCCCTTTGTTGATAGATTGGTGCTAACACCTATAGAATTGATAAGTACCTTCAAAATAGCATTGTTTGTATTTGGCATACTGTTTATGTTAAATTTGTTTGTTATCAATCCCTTCGGGTTGGTAGATTTCTATGCTTTTGTGGGAGCTCTTGTAGTAGGAAGTGTTATTACTCCAATACTGCTACCATGGATTCCACTCCGGTCCTTTGCTGCAAAGGGTTGGCTACTGGGGCTTGTATGGGCTATATGTATTAACATAATAAATGGATGGCCGCAAATGCCATCGTATGGAATTCTCAAGATGATAGCATTTTTGCTGATTCTTCCTGCCGTTGCATCCTACTATGC
>JAEZFR010000048.1 GCA_023417285.1 Bacillota bacterium | reverse complement strand
ATATACCGGAGAGGCAGATACAATGTGCTTTATATTGGAAAGGGGTGCGTTATGAATATAGCCCTTGAACCTTTAGATGTAAACAACTGGTTGGAAATCTGTAAATTGTCAGTTTCCGAAGAACAAAAACAGGTTTTCCCTATTGCCAACGTATACTGGATTGGTATCAGCCGGTATGAAGAGCATACTGAGTTATTTGCCATTAAACAAGGCGATAATTATGTTGGCCTAATTGGATGCGGATATGACGAGGACGGTGTAACCGGATATATCAATCCGCTTATGGTTGATGCACATTATCAGCGTCAGGGCATTGCCGCTGAAGCATTACGTTTGATAATGGATGTGCTTATTCGCAAATATCACGTCTCTAGTATTCATATCAATCATTGCAAAGAGAACCCTATAGCGGGTCAATTATATGAACGCCTTGGGTTTGAAATCTATTGTGAAACGGAAAAGGAAATTCGAAGAAGCCGTCAGGTGGAACATGGGGCATCGCTCAAAAACGCTTTCCACTCGACCGACGCAAAAGATGTGTGATTATACTTCAGTCCTCCTGGAAAAAATGGAGGTAAAAGAGAATCAAACCTATGATGTAGAATTGATGCTGTAAATACTTAGTGACAAGCCGAAAAAATCCTGGAGGTAATCTAGGATAGAGATATTCTCAAACTTGACAATTTGTAAAGAATGTAAACTAGTTGCTTTTGAGTAATTGGAAATGTACACTACAAGATGTCCGAAGTCTGTTTAATTAATGATATTTAGAAATAATTGAGCTATGCTGATGTTCTTCCAGAAAAGGTATTCATGCAGATTAGCAGATTATAAAGTTATTATTTGGCAACAGGAGCACACTGGCTATTTCGGATTTGAAATAGTCATTTGAATTGAATACTGTTAAATATTAGTACAGCTTATGCTTATTCAATCAACTTGCTTTGTTCAAGGTCTTCATTAACATAATTCAGATGTTCTAAAAGGCTCTGTACCCCAAGTTCGGCATCACGTTTTTCAAATGCCTGAATGATGGCCTCGTGAGCAGGAATGAAATTTTGAACATTTTGGGGAATATTAAAAGTCTTTGAACGAAATTCAGAAAGGCTGTAATTCAGCTTTTTGCTTATATCAATCAAAAACTTGTTTTGACTCAACTCTACAATAAATGTATGAAACTGTTCATCACATTGAGCCAATGATACTACGTCATTATTATAAGCTGCAATAACTGAACGATTTTGCATGGCACGCAGTTTCTTGATATCCTTATCGGAACACTTCTGAATAGCCAGCTTTACTGCAATCGGCTCTATGCCAGCACGAACTTCAAGGCAATCCTTAATCTTAATTTCGTTTTCGCGGAACCAATTAGCCAAATCAGCCCCATTTAACTCTTCCTTACTCGCAACAAACGCACCTTTTCCCGGACTAAGCTCAATAAATCCTTTGGTCTGAAGCACTCGCAGTGCTTCACGGACTGTACCCCGGCCGACGTGAAGAGTTTCACAAAGCTCTCTTTCTGTTGGGAGCTTATCCCCGATTCTAACATCATCTCGGAGGATGTACTCTCTGATGCTCTGCTCTGCCAATTGAACTGCAGATACCTTTTCTATAGCCTTCATAAATATCAGCCATCCTTTCATAAATATGTTATTTTTAACCATAGTTTATTATCATACAATCATACCACAGTATACTATTTTAAGCAATAATAAAAAATATATGCCAAAAAACCATCAAGTTAAACAAGTTAATCTATCAATTTTAACAAATTAGTAGTTGCGCAAGTACGAAAATAATGGTAATATGGTCACATGTCATACAATCTTACCATTAAGGAATTCCAAGGAGGAGTGTTAATGAAGAAACTAGTCTGTCTATTGTTAACAATTGCGTTGCTTGTTGGCATGAGTGCATGCGCAAGTAACACAGGATCAACTGGTAATGTTCCTTCCGGACAACCATCACCCACAGGAACAACAAATCCTGGTGGCGAGAGCGACTCCGGAAACACTGATCCCTATAAAATCGGTGTTTTCCTTCGTTTCTCAGACGAAGCCGGAACTAAGATGAGGGCTGTTATTGGGAAAGCTGTAGCCAACATTAACGAAAACGGTGGCATTAATGGACACCAAATTGAACCTATCTTCTATGATACAGAAGGAGATTCTGCAAAAGGTATTGATGCCTTTACACGTCTGGCAACTCAGGATAATGTACTTCTGGCTATTGGTCCTACCACATCAGGTGTTGCTTTGGCAGTAATTGATCAGGCAGCGCAATATAAAATGCCGATGATTACACCGCAGTCAACCAATACAAGCATTACCAAAGATTACGGTAATGAATGGTTCTTCCGTAACTCTGTAGCTGACGTTTATCATTCTTACACACTTGCAGACTACCTGGTGAAAGACCTTGGAGCTAAAAGAATTGCTATATTCCATGAGACAGCTACTTTGGGTCTCGGTCAATATGAAAACCTGGCTGCACGTCTCAAGGACGAACATGGTATTGAGCCTGTGATCGTTCAGGAATGGAATGAAGGGGATGTAGATTTCAAAACACAGCTTCTTGCAATTAAAGCAGCTCAGCCTGAAGCTATAGTATTTGCTGGTCATGAGGCAGAACTTTCGATCGCAGTAAGTCAGCGTCTTGAAGTTGGTATTCCAAAGGATGTTCACATGTTAGGATTCTCATCCATGTCATCCTCAGACTTCTATGGAGTTGCTAAAGATGCAGCTGTCGGAGCTATCTTTACAACTACATTCAGCCCGACCGATCCCCGTGAAGATATTAAGAAATTCGTTTCAGAATATTCATCAGTAATAAACGGCGGACTTGACCACAACTCTGCACAGGCGTATGACACTGTTCAGCTTATAGCTGAAGTTCTCAAAGGTCTCGAGCTTGGAAATACCTCTGCAACACTGGAAGCAGATCGTACTGCAATTCGTGACGCACTTTCAAATGTAAAAGGCTACGTTGGACTGACAGGTGTTACAACCTTCGGACCTGGCGGTGGCCCTGAAGATCGTGATGGTAAGAAGACCTGTACAGTATATCAGCTGCAGCCAGATTACACTTGGTCTCCACTTAAAGCAGCCGAATAAATAGGATTAACAAATGGAGATGCACTGTTGGCACGTCAAGTGCCAACAGTGCGTTATGAAGCAGAAAGGCTGGACAGAAGAAATGACTTTGTTTTTCGATTTATTAGTAGTTGGTATTGCCGTAGGAGCATTGTACGGTTTACTGGCTTTATCGGTTTCTTTGATTTATGCATCGCTTGATATCATTCATTTTGCACAGGGAGAACTGTTTACG
>JAEZFR010000041.1 GCA_023417285.1 Bacillota bacterium | reverse complement strand
CTCTTATTCCTGATAAATGTAAAAGTATTTTAGAAATAATATTTGCTGAGCAGCAAGATTCTCCAGTACTTAGAGTGCAACCTGGGCAACCGCTGATTAAGCTACAAAACACTTTGTATTCAAAGAGCGGACAGGCAGTTGAATATATTATTTCAAAGTATAGAGCGGATAATTGCAGACTTCTTTTTGAAAATATCAGACAATAAGCTTGACGACTAAGTAAATGTATATATTGAATAATAACTTTGTAAGTGCTAAAATGTTTTTTGCAATAACTTTGTAGTGCTAATATGTTTTTTGCAATAGCTTTGTAAGTGCTAAAATGTAATTGCACTTTAAAATGATTATTGGGGGAAGAAAATAATTATTATGAGATCACATAGATTTAGAAGTGAAAGAAAATACAAAAATAGAAGGGTACTAATTGCTACAATTTCTATCATTTGTGTTGCAGCATTGATTTTTGCAGGGTACACTTTGTTTAAACCGCAGAGCGAGGATGTAAGCTCAAATACTGCTGGGGCTTCAACAGCAACTTCAGGCGCTTCAACCAATTCTTTAACTCCAGGTGCAGTTTCAAATTCTACAGATGCAGCAGAGAATACATCTGGTTCAGCTGTCGGCTCGGATATTTCAAAGCCATCAGAGGATACTACATTAAACGGCGTAATGACTAAGGACCATGGCTTCTTACCAACCTTTGGTTCGGTTGAGAAGAGCGGTAAGATGGACGAGCTCAAAAAACTTATCACTGATTTCACTAAAAAGCAATCAGGCAGGTATGGAGTTACATTCATCGATCTCGCAACAGGAGAGACAGTAGAGGTTAATGATAAGGTTGAATATATAGCAGCAAGTACCTCAAAGCTCCCAATGAATGTACTTTTATTTAAAGAGATTGAAAAGGGTAATGTCAAACTTGATGATATTCTAACATACAAAAAAGAAGATTTCGAATCTGGTACAGGCATTATTCAAAAAGATCCTTATGGTACGCAATACACCGTAAGGGAGACTTCAAAGCTTGCAATTACAAAGAGCGATAACTGTGGAGTAAATATGATAATCAGGTTACTGGGTATAGAAAATATACGTCAGTATATAATGGACCTCGGAGGTCAGGTTTATTACGGTAAAACTCACCGTTCCTGTCCTTATGATATGGCTCTTGTTTCAAAGGATTTATACAACCTATATCTTTCAAATGAGGACGTATATTCTGAGCTTATTTATAATCTCGAGAATACTGACTGGAGAGATAGAATTGATGCTAAGCTTCCAAAGGACGTAAAGGTTGCTCATAAGATAGGTAACCAAACTAGAACCGCTAATGATGTAGGTATTGTTTTTGCATCACATCCTTATGTATTGTCAGTTATGACTGAGGACGTTGATGTGGGTACAGCTTATAATAAAATAGCTGATCTTTCAAAGATGATTTATGATTTTGTGGAGGGCTATGCGGTAAAATAGATTTGTCATTATTTACTGAGCTTATGAATAGAATCTTTTGAAAAGAATCTTTTTAGGGTAAGTAGTTTTTACAGTTTTGAATTAAATGCAGAGGGAATTTTGACTCCTTGTGTATACACATAAGAGGATGGTTTATATGGAACATTTAATAACAAATTTTATAAATGATATAATAGGCGGGAATGTATTGGTTTCATATCTATTTTTCTTCTGTTCTGCTATTCTTCAGATGATTTTCCCACCATTTCCTTCTGATTTTATTATTATATTTGAAGGTTACCTCACGACTCACGCTAACTTTCACTTTATACCAATTTTAGTAGTTTCGGTAGCAGGCAGTTTTGTTGGTTCTGTATTGGTGTATATTTTTGGATATAAATGTGGTAATGAGGTATTTCGATATAAATTTGTTGTAAAATATATAGATGAAAAGCATATAAAAAGAAGTGAAAAAGTGTTTCATAAGTATGGTAAGTTAGGTATTTTTATCAGTAAATTTATTCCTGGTACTAGCTCATTAATGGTTCTGTTAAGTGGAGTTTTCAAGGTAAAGAAAAGAGTATATTTTACTTATATATTTTTATCGATAATTCTTCAACAGGTTATATATTTATTGATAGGGAGAGCGATAGGTAACAATATTGCAGAGATTAAGAGTTTTATGTCATTCTTTAATTTTACTGCAGTTATTATATTATTAGTAGCAATAGTGGTTGGTTATATTGTCATAAAAATAAAGCGTCAAAAAAGTTCAGCAAAGAACAATTAAATAAAATTCAGAAAATTAAAATATTTTTATTTTTAGTGTTTTAGCATACCCGTGAGGGGTATATTAATAAATACCAAGACTATAAAGCAAAAAAGAGATTTAAGAAAGATAATTATAGGGGGGTATTTATATGGATGTTAAAGTTTATTCTACTCCAAATTGCGGTTGGTGCAAGGTTTTGAAAAGGTATTTGGATGAAAAGCACGTAAGATACGAGGAAGTTGATGTTTCTAGGGACAGAACGGCAGCCATGGAGATGATATTGAAATCGGGTCAGAGGGGTGTGCCTGTTATGGATTATAAGGGAAACATAATTGTAGGATATGATAAGGACACCATTGATCGACTTATATCTGCCTAATATACTTTACTTAAACAGACTTACTTAAAGGTTAGTCTGTTTTTATTTTTATCACTTTTAAATTTATCACTTTTAAAAATAAATGGCACTATGTTTATATTAAAACTTAGTGCCATTTAATAAAGTTGTTTTAACTACATATCTTCTTCTTGGTCCCGGGACTTCATTTGACCAGATGGTTTACCGCCCGGAGGTCCTGGAGGTTTCATTGGCCCGGGAGGATTGCCCGAAGATCCCTGTGGAGGGCCTGGAGGTTTCATTGGCCCAGGAGGATTGCCTGAAGATCCTTGTGGAGGTCCTGGAGGTTTCATTTGTCCAGGTGGTTTACCCGGAGGTCCGGGAGGTTTCATTGGCCCAGGGGGATTACCCGATGGCCCCGGTCCAAACCATGGCTTATTATAGCCTGGCCCAAACCATTTTAACGGTAGATTAAACGGTAATATCACATTATTTGTTACTAAATCAAAACCATTAAAATCGGAATATGGAACTTCAATCATTTGATAACCTTGTGGGGTTTGAATCAGTATCTGAGCCATCCTTGTATATGGATTAACATTCAGTACATATACCTTAATTCGACCGTAAAATGGAAGTGTTGTCATTATAGTTTTTCCTATAAAAGATTCAATATTGTCCATTTCTGCACTCCTTTCATTAAGCTTTAGCCTTTAAATTGCTATATTACAATATATGGGGTACTTAAGATATTAGTTACCATAATGTTTTTATAACGAAACCAAACGTATTATCTTCTAAATGAGATAGCAAATTTTATACATTAATTTCTAAAAATATCTAGCAAATGATGCTTCTTAACTAAAATTAATTGCTAGAATACAATTTCTTCTGTTAATATAGAAAAGGAAAAAACAAAATTATATTATGACAGTGAGGTTGACCAATGAAACTAATAACCTTTAGAACAACCGCTGGGAAGCAATTTTCTGGATTCATTATGAATGGTAGAGCAATTCCATTTTCTATAGTAAAGGGACTAGAGAAGGTGGATTCTATTTTGGATTTTATCAAGGAATTTGGAACAGAAATACCAGAACAGGTGAATAAATTTAATGATATGGATCAGGGCTATGGTTTAAATGGTATGGAGATAGGCTATGACTTAAATGATGTTAAACTATTAGCACCCATCACAAATCCAATAAGAAATATTATTTGCCTTGGTAAGAATTATGTTGAGCATGTAATTGAAATTAGAAATAAAATTCAAGACATTTCGGGTCTGCCTGAATTTCCAATATATTTCTCTAAATTTGCTTATCCTCCGACAGGCCATGAAGA
>JAEZFR010000035.1 GCA_023417285.1 Bacillota bacterium | reverse complement strand
CTAATACCTGTGCTTCCACAAAATGACCAATTCTTACCTTTGCCATAACTGGTATGGATACTGCGGACTGTATTTCCTTTATCATCTTTGGGTCGGACATTCTTGCTACTCCACCCATTTTTCTAATATCGGAAGGAACTCTTTCTAGTGCCATTACTGCTACGGCACCTGCCTTTTGTGCAATTTCTGCTTCCTTGGCAGTAACTACGTCCATGATTACTCCGCCTTTAAGCATTTGTGCTAAATTCTTGTTTAATTCATATCTTTCCATACTCATTACTCCTTTTTTAATCTAAAATATTTATATTAAGCAAATTAAAGCTAGCTTACGTCAAAATGTAATTACAAAAATGATATGCCAAGATGTAATTGCCTAAAATGTTCTATTTCAAAAATGTAATTGTCTCAAATGTTTATTTACAAAATGCAGTTGCCTAAAGTGCTTATTACAAAATGCAGTTGCCTAAAGTGCTTATTACAAAATGTAATTGCCTAGATGTTTTCTCCTTCTCCAAAATGTGTTGCATATACAAACGTACTTACTGTATACTTAAGTTGTTATTTGGTAAATTGTATCGATACAATATATATAATTGTATTTACAATTTATAGAATAATTACATATGAATGTGATAAAGTCAATAATAAATCATTGTTTTGGAGAGTAAAATGGATATTGTATCGATACAGTTAAATAATGATTCACAGCCCAAATATATGCAGCTCTTTGAGGTGCTAAAAGATAAGATTTTAAATGGGGAGTTAAAGCCAGGAGAAAAGCTTCCAGCAATAAGGCTTTTGAGCACGCAGCTTGGAGTAAATACTATTACCGTTGTAAGCTCCTATAAGCAGCTTGAGAATAATGGATATGTTACCTCAAGGCCGGGAAGTGGCTATTATGTATCAAAGAATGGACCCAAAAGTCCAAAGCAAGAACAATCAAGTGCTATTTCCACATCTTCGAGTACTTTGCTTAAGCAAGGAGAGCAGATGATTAACTTTGCCGTAGCAGCTCCGCATTCTTCTATTATCCCTATTGATGCATTTAAAAGATGTATTAATGAAGTGTTAGAGAGAGATGGTGCTGAGGCATTTTCTTATCAAGATAGTAATGGCTATATTCCTCTTCGTGAATCAGTTGCAGAAATTATGTGTGATAAAGACAAGATAACTGCAAAGCCTGCTAATATTCAGGTTGTATCTGGAGCACAGCAGGGCCTGGATATTATTTCAAAGGCTCTTATAAGCCCTGGGGATTATGTCATATGTGAAATTCCTACCTACGATGGTGCTATCGCAGCTTTTAAATCAAGAGGAGCTAGAATTGTAGGTGTCAATCTGCAAGATGATGGAATGGATTTGATAGAGCTAGAAAAGAAGGTTCGTATCTGTAAACCCAAATTCATATATACCCAGACAACATATCAGAATCCTACCTGTATCTGCTATAGTGCAGACAAGCTGAAGGGTATTTTGGATATTGCTCAACGCTATGGAACATATATTGTAGAGGATGATTCTATGTCTGAGCTTTGCTATATGCATGCTAGAAAGCAGCTTTTAAAGGCGTTGGACAATGAGGATTCAGTGATATATTTAAAAAGCTTGTCAAAGCTAATGATGCCCGGGCTTAGGGTAGGGTTCATTGTTATGCCCAACAGTATGAGTGAGCAGATGACAAATATTAAGCGAGCAAGTGATATTTCTTCCTCCGGATTAATGCAACGTTCTCTCGATTCGTTTCTCAGAAGCGGGAAATGGGAGGAGCATAGAGGGTATATGCAAGAAATTTATAAGTGCAAGTATGAGTATATGCTGGACAAATTATCCCTGCTTAAAGGTATGGGGGTTACATTTAAAAAGCCAGATGGTGGACTATGCTTCTGGGTAAGGCTTCCTAAAGTTATGTCTGCACAGAAGGTATATGAAAAGTGCAAAGCAATGGGGCTTTTGGTACTTCCTTCAGCAGTATTTTATGAAAACATACACAAGGACAGTGATGGATACCTTAGATTAAGCTTTGCATCAGTGAGCATTGAAGACATTAAAAAAGGCATGTTTATATTAACACAATGCCTTAATGGGTTTTAACTAGGCTGTAATGTCTTTAATTGCAAGGTGTTTTTTGTTTCGAAAAAGCAATAACTTTCGGCTATAGTATTTTTGGTATATCTCTTTTGTAAGGCCATAGTCAACTATCTTGGGCACTCCATCTATAAGTCCCCAGTTTGCTGAACGCTTTAAGTCGCCCTTTCCTAGGTCGTAAAGAGTTATATCGTCTACAAAGCCCTCGAGCCTAAACAAAGCTTGACTATTGCGTACTTTATAATACTGAAAAACTATATCCATGCTTTTAATTTTTTGAGCTTTGGTCATTATCAATAGCCTAAAGTCCTCCGAAACAGCTTCAATGTGTGCAAACATGCCAGACTTGTTCTTTTTGTATACGGTGTATTCTGCATTATTTTGATGAATGCCCCTTAAATCCTTTGCTACTTTGACAACAAACCCATTTTCTAAATCAAATACTCTTCTTGAGGACCCATTACCGAGCAATCTGTATTTTCCTTTATAGATCATTTGAAGCATATTATCAAAATCATATCTCATATAAACTCCGATTATTACTTTAAATCACATTACATAATATTCTCTATTGATTGATTGTGTGAGAACGTGCTAGGTGAAATTAGGATGTAAAATGGAGTAAAAATGGAAAACAAGAGTGGCAAACTGTATTGGTTTTGAAGTGGCATGGAGGACATATTTGTGATATAATCTAAATGCATTCTAAGACAAAAGCTTAACAAATATTGAGGGGTGTAATATGAAGGTCAAAAAGGTACAAAAGAAGAAGAAATATGTTAGAGTTGAAAGCGGTTTTTCGAAATATCGTAATGAGATTTTGGGGCTGATTGTATTTGCTTTTGGTGTATTATCCTTCTTTAGCTTTACATTTACCAAATCAATGGGGGTTTTTGGTGAGGCAATAACGAAGCTGTTGCTGGGCTTTTTTGGAGCAACTGCCTTTTTTATCCCTGTAATACTTATAGTTTACGGTATTGCCATGATATTTAAAAGAAATGAAAAGAATTTCAATGTAAAAATACTATACACCTGCGTCTTGCTTGTATTAGTATCTGGTTTTTTACAAACAGCCAATTTTAATTATGATGAGTACTCAGGTAGAAGCTTTTTTAATAGTATATCAAAGTTCTACATAGATGGCTCAAGCATAGTGGGTGGAGGAGTACTTGGAGGTTTGATTAGTCTTCCTTTTCTCATGACCTTCCAGGTATTAGGAACAGTGATTATACTTAGTACTATATCTATAATAGATATAATATTGTTAACCAATTTTTCCATTGCATCACTATTGAGAAGTTTATCGTCGTATACCTCAAATAAGGTTAACATAGCAAAGGAAGCCCGAAAGCAAAGAAAAGAAGAACGCATGAAGGAGGCCCTTGAGGAAGAAATTAGTGGCCTAGATGATTTGGAATTAGAGCCCAAAAAGAAAAACAAGATTATTAACTTCAAGATAGAACGGGAGAATCGTTCAAAGGACAAAGATGGAGAAGCAAAAGAAAGTCCAAAGTCAGCTACTGATATATCAAAGGACAAAAAGGACAGTATTGCAGCTGCAGATGGAGCAACAGCAGGGCAGTCACAAGATGGACAAGAAGAATTTGTTGTCGGATTGACAGGTTTCTTTGATGAGGCAGATGATTTGGTCGTTACTGATGTAAAGTCTATGAAAGCAGTGCCATCTGGTGTGGATGATGAAGTAAATTATCTCAGAGATGAAAACGGCAATAGCATTAACAATGCATCGGTGGGAGCTCAAAGTAGCAATATATCTGGTAATAATGTACAAAGTGCTGATGGTGACAATACCACAGGAGGAAAAACAGCTAGCACTCAACAAAATGGCAATGGTGAATCGGACGCTGTCCCTGAAATAGTAATTCCTGAAAAACCAGTGGTACCCTATAAATATCCTCCAATTGATTTGCTGGATATGGCGAGTGATGACTTATCAAATGTCAGAGCAATGAAAAATGTTGCATTAGAAGGTGCAAAGAAGCTAGAGGATACCTTAAAGAGCTTTGGGGTTGAGGCGAGGGTTATTAATATCAGCAGAGGTCCTGCTGTTACTCGATATGAACTGCAACCAAGCCCTGGTGTCAAGGTAAGCAAGATAGTTAACCTATCAGATGATATAGCACTCAATCTAGCTGCAGCGGGTGTCAGAATTGAAGCACCTATCCCGGGTAAGGCGGCTGTTGGTATAGAGGTGCCAAACAAGGAAATGTCACCTGTTTCGCTTAGGGAGATTCTTGAATCAAGGGAATTTGTTAATCACCCTTCCAAGGTTACTTTTTCGGTTGGTAAAGATATTTCAGGTGAAACAGTTGTTGCAGATATTGCAAAGATGCCTCACTTGCTAGTTGCAGGTGCTACTGGCTCAGGAAAAAGTGTGTGCATTAACAGCCTTATTATGAGTATTCTATTCAAGGCATCACCTGAAGAGGTTAAACTTTTGATGGTTGACCCGAAGGTTGTTGAGCTTGGTATTTACAATGGTATACCGCATCTGCTCATCCCTGTAGTTACTGATCCAAAGAAGGCTGCAGGCGCGCTAAATTGGGCGGTACAGGAAATGGTAAACAGGTACAAGCTCTTTGCTGATAAGGGGGTGCGTGACCTGAAGGGTTACAATGCACAGCTTAAGGCAAATGGAGAAGAAAAGCTTCTCCCTCAGGTAGTAATTATTGTTGATGAGCTTGCAGACCTTATGATGGTTGCTCCAAATGATGTTGAAGATGCAATTTGCCGACTTGCGCAGATGGCAAGAGCTGCCGGTATGCACCTTGTTATTGCTACACAGAGGCCTTCTGTTGATGTTATTACAGGTGTTATCAAGGCTAATATTCCTTCAAGAGTATCTTTTGCAGTATCCTCACAGGTTGACTCAAGAACTATTCTAGATATGGGTGGAGCTGAAAAACTACTGGGTAGAGGAGATATGCTGTTCTATCCTGTTGGTGAGCCAAAGCCTCTTCGTGTAAAGGGTTCATTCGTATCAGATGCTGAAGTTGAAAGGGTGGTAGAGTTCATAAAAAACCAGGGAGCCACCTCCTATGATGAAAATATTATAGAAAAAATAAATGACGGTGATTTAGGGCATGACAATAACTCAGGAGATAATGATGAACTGCTAAATCAAGCTATTGAAATGGTTGTGGATGCTGGACAGGCATCTGTATCCTTGGTTCAGAGAAAATTCAAGGTGGGTTATTCTCGTGCAGCTAGAATCATTGACCAAATGGAAGCGAGAAATATTGTAGGAAGGTTTGAGGGCAGCAAGCCAAGGCAGGTGCTAATTACAAAACAGCAGTGGATGGAAATGCAGATGGCTGATAAAAACAGGGGCTAAGTTTTTATTTGATATTTCCCAGGATATAATATACAGCGTTTCAAATGAATATATTGTTTATATACAAGTCAGGTTAATCCTGGCTTGTATAGTTTGAACGCTACTTCAGAATAAATTAAGAAGGAAGGATACACATATGTATGTTTTAACAACATTCAATTTACTGCTAATAGCCCTATTAATTGGTTATGTTTTTTACAGATTGATTGTAACCAAGAGCAGGATTTCGTTGATCTCATTTACATTGCAGCTTTCCGCCTTTACAATTACTCTTCTCTCACTGATTAATAGGGTAATGACAAGTGCTCTAGTTGAAATTTTTTACATTATATTTGGAATTGTAGTTCCACTTTGCTTGTTTGGGTATGATTATTATAATATGATAAAAAGAGTCAAAGAAAATGGAACTTTTGAGGGTCTTGTTACTAATAATGTCTCAGCAGAGAATACAAGCGAGGATATTAAGATTAATACAATGACCTCAATGGACGCTGAGGATTCACTTACTTGTGCCATTGAAGAGTTAGCACTAAGGAAGGACGAGCTCCTTAAGGGGATTAGAAAGAAGCTTTCTCAAGCGGAGGGGTATTTTAGAAACAATGAGCTGGACTGTGCACTAGAGATTTATAAAGGACTGCTAGCACTGACAGGAAGCACTTACCTAAACCTTTTATATGCTAATTGTTGCTTTGCAAAAGAGGATTACGCACAGGCACTTACATACTATAGAAAGATACTAGACTATGATAAATCAGCTGTAATAGA
>JAEZFR010000006.1 GCA_023417285.1 Bacillota bacterium | reverse complement strand
GGATTAGGCTTAATAGCTGAGACTAACCTTCTTCGTCATTTTGTGCAACGGCGAGAAGTATTTTCTTATAAATTTTTTCAGAATTCTTGGTCCAACTGTTGCATATGTTTTTTGCATCATCTCTAGTTCCGACAGTAAGCTTTAAGTCTATATAGGTAAAACTTCCTTCACAAATTTTTAGGTTAGTAATAAACTCAGTTTCATTAACAGCTACAAAATCAGCAATAACCTTAGTTTCAAATTTGATGCGTTTTTTGTAATCAGCAATAACATCCGCAATTCTCGATTTAATACCCCCTGGAATAAGGGAGTTAAAGTAGTCAAGGCTCTGTTTACCGGCAGCTGTTATTTTATATGCAAGCTTATCTTCTATCTCTTGCTTTTCAAGAAATTTACCCTCACACAGCTCGTCCAAATACTGCTGTAGAAATATATAGTTCATTAATTTATTTTCCAAAATAATCTTAGTTATAAGAATATTTGTAACAGGGGAGTCGAGATTTTGAATAATATAAAGCAAGATTAGCTTGTTTTCTGCCAGCTCACGGCTATTTTCTATTGAATTCATGGTTGAGCCCCCTTTTATTGGTTATTTCTTTATTTTATATTATGATATAATGAATTTTATTATAGCATAAGCATTATTATATTTCTATATACCCATTTTATTTAATAGGAAAACTAAGCCAAAACAAAGGGGATTATTTGATGAGTATCAATTTTAATGACATTGAAAGCTTTATTTATCAACAAGGGGGATCATTTGTTGGTTTCTCAAATGTGCAACAAAAGCTACCTAATAACCTAAAAAAATATCCATATGCAATAACTTTTGGGATAAGGCTCTCCGATGCAATTGTTGAAGAGATAGATACACAACCTACATTTACATATTTTAATCACTATCGCTCAATAAACAGCTTGATTGATAGCATTTCTTTAAAGCTAATTCTATTCTTGCAAAAGCACCAGTATAATGGTTACTCTATCGCTGCATCTCAAAGTATTCCAACTGCTGAGATACCTTATAGCGGAATATTTCAACACAAGACGGCAGCAGTAGCAGCGGGACTTGGTTGGATTGGGAGAAACGCATTGTTCATTCATAAAGAATATGGGCCGCGTGTAAGATTAGGAACTGTACTAACTGATTTGCCACTTTGTGAGTGTGCAGATTCAGTAGATAAGTCTCTTAAAAATATATGTGAGAACTGCGGTAATTGCGTAAAAGCATGTCCAGCTATGGCAATTCATGGTAACAAGTGGGAAATGGGAGTATCGAGAGAAGCTCTGCTTGATGCCCACGCTTGTTCAGAATATATGAGTACTCATTTTAAGAATATTGGAAGAGGTTCTGTTTGTGGTATATGTATAAAGGTTTGTCCACATAATAAGGGCAAATAATTTATTAAACCAACACATATGATGATTCTAAGGCACATAGGAACCATTAAATATGGTTGATTTGAAGTCACATATGATTCGTTCGAAGTCACATAGGAACCATTAAATATGATTGATTTGAAGTCACATATGATTTGTTCGAAGTCATACATGATTGATTAGAGGTTCTTATATGATTGCTTCAAAGTTAAATTAAAGGAGAGTAATATAATGGACGGACTAGTACATGTTTATACAGGTGATGGAAAAGGAAAGACTACTGCTGCTGTGGGGCTTGCTGTCAGAGCTTGTGGAGCAGGACTAAAGGTTTTGTTTGTGCAGTTTTTAAAGAGTAGTTATACTAGCGAGCTTGTTTCATTTGAGAAGCTATCTCCTTCTATTGATATCAAAAGGGGATGCTCCTTCAAAAAGTTTGTATGGAATATGAACAGTGAAGAAATTAATGAGGCTAAAAAAGAGGCAGTTGAAATATTTGACACTGTTAAAAATGAATTAAATAGTGCAAAATATGATATGGTTATTCTTGATGAAATCTTGGGTACTATGACCAATGGTTTTATTGATGAGGCCGCTCTAGTGGAGCTGATAAAACAAAAGCCATCTGGGGTTGAGCTAGTACTCACTGGAAGAGGAGCAACGCAAAGCATTATAGCTGCAGCTGATTATGTATCTGAAATAGTAGCCATAAAGCATCCATATGAAAAGGGAATAGGTAGCAGGAAAGGGATAGAATTATAGAAAATGGAAAAATAAGCAGACATATCCTTTACTTGTCCGTATAATAAAAGAATAATTAAGTAAAGGAGACTTTTTATAAAATGAAAAAAGTAGTTTCTTGTATTCTTGTTATAGCATTTATTTTTACAATGTGCTTTCAGTTCTCAACACCTGTAAACGCAGCTACAGAACAGCTCAAGGCACTTCCTCAGACAGGTGCTGTTATTAACGGCTTTAAGACATTAGAAATTGGCAACATGGAATTAATCAATGCAAAAACAGTATTATTTGAGCATGTAAAGACTGGTGCAAAATTGGTCTACATACAGAATGCTGATACTGACAAATCTTTTCAGATAGGATTTAAAACCCCTGCAAATGATAATACTGGGGTTAACCACATTATCGAACATGCTGTTGTTTCAGGTTCACAGAAATATCCACTCAAGGACGTACTTTTTACTGTTTCAACACAAACCTATAATACTTTTGTAAATGCTTTTACTGCACCAACAACCACATGTTATCCTGTTTCCTCTATGAGTGAGGACCAATTAATGAAACTAGCAGATATCTATCTTGATTGTGTTTTTAACCCTGCAGTTAAGCAAGATAAAAAGATATTCGATAGAGAAGCCTGGAGATATGAACTATCAGACGTTAATGCACCTCTTAGCCTTACAGGAATAGTTTATAATGAAATGAAGGGTGCGCTGGGTAATATTCAAACAGCTGCAGCTTACAACACAAGAAATGCATTATTCCCTAATAGTGTCCAATCAAATATATCAGGTGGTGTTCCCGAAAATATAAAGCAGCTTACTTATAACAGTTTATTAAATACTCTTAACACCTATTATACACCGTCAAATGCTCTTATAATCTTATATGGAAATCTTGATTATGAAAAGTTCCTTAAGTTTATTGATTCAGAATATTTATCAAAGTACGAAAAAAAGGATGTCAAAATTGATGAAGGAATAGTGGAACCCTTTAAAGAACAGGTTACAAAGGACTATAAGTATGCCGTAACTTCTAATGCAAATACAAAAAATGCTTCTCAATTAGACTATGCATATGCGTTATCTGGAATAAGCGAGAAGGATATTGTAGGACTAGCTATTCTTTCGACAATGCTAAATCAAGATACCTCTCCACTAAAGGCAGCTTTTAATAAGAGTGATATTGGGGGAAGTATTTCAGTAAGCTTTGACAATTCGTCAGAACAAGCAGTGCTTGATTTCATAGTATCAAACGCTGATCCTTCCAAAAAGGCTGAGCTCAAAAAGCTAGTAGATTCAGTTGTTGATAGTATTATAAAAAATGGGTTTGATAAAGAAATGGTGGATGCTGTCATGGCATCTAGCATCTTAGGAAATTCTTATTTTTCAGAATCCAGTAACAAAGGAATTGTTTTATCCCAAACCATACAAAATATGTGGTCCACTCTTGACTCTACAACATATCTCAATAATTTAACGAAAAACATGCGAGAGATTCAGAGTGAAAGTAAGAAGGACTATTTTGAGAACTTGTTAAAGAAATTTGTAAAGGACAATAATCATGCTGCATTAGTAGCAACAATCCCAGAAGCAGGTCTTGCTGA
>JAEZFR010000005.1 GCA_023417285.1 Bacillota bacterium | reverse complement strand
TTCTTATTGCAAATAATTCACCGCAAATATTCCAAGTGCTCCCATAATCTGATGACATTAGGTTCCTCCAGTGAAATGATGTTTCTGTAATATCAGAAAACACCCATTTCATTTTTATTTCTTCTTTACCAGTACTTAAACAAGTTAATACTATGGTGTCATCTTCTTTTGTAGCCATTAAAATAGTTGCCTCGCCATGACAACCATAAAAGATATCCCATGCATGCTTTTTAGGATTATATATCCTTATAGTAGTACCATATTCAGAATCTTCTTGAGGATTTATAAGTTTTACATCTCTTGAAGGACAAATAAATACGTCTTGAATTGCTGTTCCTTCTAAAGTCCATGAAAATATCCATTCCCCTTTTACATGTCTTTCTTTATCTGTATTATGATTATCTATCCATTCGAAGTCCCATTCTCCCACAAATTGACCAAAATAATCATATTCTTTGGGAATTTTGTTACTTCTTTCTTTCGAAACTAAGGCTTTTGTAAATTCATTCATTTTATGTATCTCCTTAAGTAAAATAAAAAAACTAATAGTTCGCAGATGTTATGCTCGCAATAGATAGAAGCACTTATCCCAATTTAGTTTATTTATTCAATATTTTACCATAATTAAGCAGTATATGCACTATTATTTGACAGCATATACACCTTCTTTTCCCATCCCCTGTTTTCAGGATTCTACAAGCAGTATACTTCTACAAACTTTGCTCAGAATTATTATTTTATGTAATCTAAAATATCTTAAAGGTTATCTGTATCAACAGAATATGTAGCCTTATTTTTAACTTTATCAGAAGCATTCAAGGCAATAGATTTTCCGCAATATTCAAAAACAGGAATACCTTAATACATAGGATTTTTTTTGATTTCATCAGAAGGATAGTATTAGGACTAAATCGATTCAAATATCCAACCACGTACATTGTATAAACTACTGTTTGCGTAACAATATTCTTGTTTTAAATGCTTTGAACTTGCCAATATAGTGGCTTGTATATATAACTGCAATCATCAGTATTCCGAAAGTACCTCCAGAACAAAATGATGCAACGTTCTCTGCAATTTCCATATGCTCCAAAACCAAATATATAATGAATAATAAGACCCCAACCCAAGAAAAAATATGTAATTTTGTCATCAATTTATTTTTTTCATATTTAACATGACACAAAGTGAGAAATGTCATGTTTTATATAGATAGACAACTGTTGTCTATGCGATAATTATAAATAATCTAAAGTACAAATTAAAATCGCAGCAATAAGCTACCTCGCCTAAATCTTTTCACGCTAACCAACATTTCTTGATACTCTATTAAGTTTACTTCCAATAATCATACATACCCCTGGAAATAAGGATGTTACTGATAAAAATATAAATGCCAAACTGTCACTTATATATTTATGTACCCACTGTAAAAATTGCATTGGTAAGTTTAGCAATCCAGATATCTGCAAGAATATCCCTCCAACAGCTCCACCATAATGTGGTTGTGGAGTGGGATCATTAAGAGTAAAACTCATGCTATGTGCATTTATACAAATCCAACAGTTCATACAAAAATACAGCACTAAAACCAAATAGTATGGCTTTATAGTATATATTTTCAAGTAGTATCCCAGAGCGAAATACATTGATAACGACAATATAATCTGAAACATGCCCAACAGCATATCTACAGCTCCAATTTTCCATCCTTCCTTTAATAGAAGGTTTGGTACTGGTATATTCAAAGCACTAATAAAAATCATAGATATTGCACACACTAATATATGACTACAAAGAATAACTAAAGATTTTCTATACATTTTGAAAACTCTTTTCTTTTGCAAATAGACCTCAGGAATCAAAATAACTTTTTTCCTGTCATAATAAACAAATCATAGTTGATCTCTTTATTCCCTATACATTTCTTACTACTATAAAAAGTTTCACTTAGTACCTCGCTCAGTCCAAGCTCCAATAATGCCTTTGATAATTCTTCTTGATTAAATCCATTATGACCATCAAAATCTTTCTCCTCGCTATGAAAACATCTACAAGTACTATCTGTTGTAAATATTGGCAAAGATTAAAACTAATCAATCCAGTACCACATCCAAAGTCTAAAGCTTTATCAATATTCTCGATATCAATTCTTTTAATAATTTCATTAGATATTATTCTGGCTCTTTCAACTCTTCTTTCATTATCCCAGGTTATTGCATTAGTAGTAAAATCCATTATAACTCTCCTATTTTCTGTGCAACAATCTTATTAATAGCATGATAATACTTACTCATTTAACCTCACCTATATCTTCTATCTATTAGCTCATAAATATTGTTTATAGTCCTATCCGGAATCACTAATGAGTCTTTTGGTAGTCCAGTTCTTCTATAATCATTCCATATTGAATAAATACCAAGCTTTTGTGGAGCCTGTACATCCCATATAAGGTTGTCACCAACCATCCATACATCCGTAGAACTTAAGTTTATTTTATCCAGTGCAATTTCATATACCTTTATATCGGGCTTTCCAACTCCTATTTCACCTTCAATAAAAAAATAATCAAAATAATCATTCAACTTAAATCTATTTAATTTTCCTCTTTGTTTTTCCGATGACCCATTAGTAACTAATCCAAGTTTTACCCCTTTGTTTTTTAATGTTTCCAAGGTAACTAACGCATTTGGAAACAGCTCTAACATATCATCCTGCATATGTGTATAACTATCAGCCATAGATATTGAGCTAATCTCATCAGAATATTCCAGCTGCTGCATTGCCATTATTACAATTTCTCTTCTTGCAGCAAGCATATTCATCCTTCCTCTTTTATGTCTAATTGGGTCATTCCAATACCACTTGCGAATTTCGTTAATCTTATTTAATAATTCTTCATCACTGAAATTAACTTTATTGGAATTAACAAATGAGCTGCAGCATCGCTTCCATGCAACTTCAGCAGCCCCTTCAAAAGAAATAATAGTATCATCTAAATCAAACAAAATACATTTTGGGTACATTGCCCCTCCTGACATTACATAATTCACAATACATATTTCTTGAGACTACTCATTTTGTGATGTTTTAAGAATTTCTTAAAATAACCTGCTCTACCTTATAATGTAAACCCCATACATTACATGTCTGATTACCTAATACAATATTTGTTATATCTTTTTCAGGATAGTATGCAACCATAGCCGCTACTCCAGCATTTATGCCATCTTTATATATCCTGATTAGATTTTCATTATTATCATAAACAAAATGAAATCCAAATCCATTAATAATCTTGCCCCATTCATATTTCTGTTCAATTTTTAACTGTGGCTTCATTATTTCTTTGCTCATCTTATCAGATAATAGCATCCCAGCATTAAGCGCTCTAATAAAGATATCTATATCACCAACGCTTGAATATGCTCCTCCATCAGCTGTACCTATAGGTGGAAAAGAATATATATTTTTCTTCCAGCATTGTATTTGTCCACTTTCATCTTCTATAGCATAATATCCTTCAGCCATGTCAGCATCTGCTTCATCTTTTGCATAGAACTTTGACCTACTCATTCCACATTTTTTAAATAGGTTCTCTGTTATGTAATCTTTATAACTGTTACCAGTTAACTTTTCTATAACTAGACCCAACAATACATATGCACAATTGTTATATCTTACTGCCATACCTGGTTTAAAGTTTGGCTCTTTAAATGCAAATTGGGGAATAAAGTCAATACAATTCCTTATTGAATAATTAGGCTTATTAATAAATAAATCCTCATAGCTTTCACCTGCTTCTTCATCTGCATCATCAGCAATACCAGATGTATGAGTTAGTAAATGAAATATTGTAACATCCTTAGAAATTTTTGTTCCTGATAAATCAACAATGTTAGTTACAAAATCACCTAGTCTTAATATTCCTTTGTCTACTAATTGAAGTATAGCTGTGGCAGTATAAAGCTTTGTAACAGAAGCTGTATCAAACATTGTTTCTATCGTATTCTTAATTTTAAACCCTCTATGAGCATATCCATAAGCTTTTGAAAATGTTGTATTATCGCCCATTTTTACTAATCCAGCCCCTGAAAAATGCTCTACAGTATAGAATTCATCATAAATCTTTTCTATTTCCTTCGTCATAAATATGAACCCTTCCTACTAGCTATCCCTATTTTCACTATCCCAATTTAAAAGTACCTTCTATCACTTATATCTAAGGACGCATTTCATCAGTTCTCACACCTCAATAAAAAATATTTTACCATTTAATACTAGCACATACCATAAATTTCTATATTCTTCAGTAAACAATTAAAGATGTTTTACCCTTCATGACTAATTGCCCCCTTAAGCTTCTAATATTATTCTAGATAAAAGTTCGTATTTTGTCCAAATCAATTAAGGGGCTTAAGAGATTAATTATTAAAACCGATATATAGTTTATAAAAATGGCTTTGATGCACTATCATATCTGATGTTATCGATTAACTATGTAGATGGACAATTTCAAGACGTAGGCAAAAGCAGAATTACAGAGAAACGGGCTAGCTAGAGGCACTTAAAAATAGAAAGAGGTGAGCGAATGAAAATTGGATTAAATGCTTTTCAACAACCAATAGTACCCAAGCTAAGTAAAAATGAAAAACCTGTAGAAACAGATATGTCTGTTGCACAACCGCACGATGCCAAGCAAGCGTTAAAGGAAACAGTGCAGCAACAAATTGCAGAAATAGAAGCAGCACGAACCGATATGGGCGAGAAAGATCCGAAAGCCCAGAGTTTAATCGAAAAATTCAAAAGTGGCAAAAAGCTTACACCAGAGGAAATGGCATACCTGCGTAAAAATGCACCAGGTATAGTAGATTATATTGACCGTATTACCCGTGAACGTGAAGTCATTGAGCTCAGTATGAAAATAGCACCAACAAAAATAGACGTACAAATGGTGGCGTTACATGCAGCCAAGCAAATTGAAAAGCATCATCCTGAAGAGCGTGAAATTCGTGCCAAGCATTTGGCCGACGCGAAAAACGAGTACGAGCAAACGGATGAATACAAGGATAAACCGAACAATCTATTAGAAAAACAAAAAAAGCCAGTGAAAGTTCGCTACAAACGAAGTCAAAAAGAAACGCTCGAGCTCGCTAAAGTAGCTTATGCACAAGTGAAACCGGAGAAGAAAGAGAATACCTTCAACATCAACATTAAAAAATGATTAAAATAACCAACTGCCTCTATGAATGGCATTGGTTATTTTTGTATAGATTTGTGCAGTTGTAATAGCAAATAACAATCCTTTAATCAACGCATCATTTATTCAGCAATGATTCAATTATATCTTTAGATTTTATTATGTCAGAGTCTTCTTTTACTATTTCTAAAATGATTTTCCCATCATAATTGCATAGTATTTGATCGAATATGTATTTGAAATTTATTTCACCATATCCTATTGGTAGATGCTCGTGAATTATGTTAAAACGCTTATCCGCTATATGAAGTATTTCTGGTTTCTTTATTGATACCATTTCCTTCAGCTGTTCATAACTGTATATGTGGGCAATATCTAGTAGAAATTCAAGATTTGGATTATTAGTAAATACTATTTCAATTTCTTTTGATGTTGAAAATATAGGGTCTAAGGCACTGTTATTTTCAAGATAAAGAGTTATCCCATTATTATTCAGAATTTCCAACGTTCTTTGAATAATATCTGAAAGCTTGTATATAGTATTTTCACCTATAGCCTCGCTATGGCATATTGGATGAATTATTAGTTCATTGTGATTTAGCCGATTCAATATTTTTACCAAATTTAAGGTGTGCTGTTCTATTTCGTTAATATCCAGTAAAGCATGAATTATAGTTGGAAAACCGTAATGAATTATTTTTTCTAGCCTGTTCTCTTCAGATTCATGATTTCTGATCCCGTCCTTATCATACCAAACCTGCATTAACCTAAAATTATTCTTTTTTGCAAAATCGACTTCTTCCTCATAAAGATTATTGAATCTTGCACAACATCCTATTTTGACCATACTAAATACTCCTAATCATAAATTGAAATATTCATCTTTTGTTATCGCGTAACAAATTTCCCCTTTGGGCTTCTCCCCTAATAATTCAAATCTTCTAACAGTAGATACCTTTTTCATTATAGATTTTTCAAGAACTCTACCAGAGTTAGGATTGGCTGCTCTATGAAATGCTTCAAGCTTGTTAAAGTCAGAGCTATGAAGAATATATTCTATGACAGAATTTAATGCTTCCAATGCGTATCCGTTTCCCCAATAGTTTTCACCAATACAATACTCTATTTCTGCTGTTGCAAACTCTTCATACACCCGACAAAATGCAATCTGTCCAATATTTACATTACTCTCTTTTAAAATAATCGCCCACCTATAAAAATTACTGTTACAATAGCTTGAAATCCATGTATCAAGTAACTCTCGAACCTCTTCCTTTGATGAATAAACTGGCTCCCCATATTC
>JAEZFR010000059.1 GCA_023417285.1 Bacillota bacterium | reverse complement strand
GGGTATTCCTATTTGCTTCTAGTGGCTCTCAAAGTGGCTTTCCCCCTGTTCACACCGTACGTTCTACTACTTAGTATTAATTTTTCTCACATTTGATGTATAACTGAATGTGCGATAATAAAATCATTCTTGATAAAAATTGCAAAATAATAACCAAACTCACATAATTAATTACAACCGTATTACAATATCGTGACCTATTTGTTTATCTCCAATTGGCAGAATAGATTCTTTAAAAATTAAGGCAATCCCTAAAAAATTGTCTGGTAGTGGTGGTGATACTATGAAGCTATAATGAAAATGCCCGTCTCCCCCTGTTCCATCTGCCATTCGGCAATCATATCTTTCATCGATAAACAATTCAAAATAAGTATGTCGTGACTGAGGTTCTGATAAACCATTTGTATCCCAATCTATATTGAAATTTATAATACTGGAGTTAGAATATTGACGAATAGAAATTACAGAAAAAAGCCTATTATCTACTTCAATTGACTTCAATACTGGCAAATTCCTTTGAAACCCTTCTGGCTCAACAAAAGGTCTATACATTTTTTCATTCCACAAAGAACTAAATATTGATTTTAATAGTTCCTCATATAAATCAAATTTTTCTGCCCAGTTAGTGATGTAGTCAAATGGTGGATAGCCTGGATTGTTAATTGAAATCTCCTTGCGTTGTTTTACTAATTCGCATATTTTTTCATCAATTTGCTTAATTCTTTCATCATAATGAGTGGTCGGTCGTTCAAATGTCATCCGTCTCATAAAAATCCTCCTAAAAAAGGCTTTTTTCGCTTTTTTATACAATCATACTCCAACTGTACATTCCCTGATAATCCGGCAGCAGTATAAACATAATGGGAAGTTCTCTACAGGTCAAAAGTAAGTTAAAACACGACTTGTTTTTTCGGTGTATTTTTTATAACCATCTGATTTGAAAGAACTTATATAACGCTTTTATGAAACCAACGGTTTATTACCTAAATTCTATACATATTCTTGAAATATTCTATACTAATCATGCAATTATCTTGGCAACAAACCATTAAGAGGTTTGCACACTTACTGTCAAAATACAACTTAAAAACTTAAATTAAAGTAATTGATTATTTAAAACTTCAGTTTACCGCCCCAACGATTTACAAAGAACCTATTTTGTCTGTTTCTTTAATTAAAACAAAAAATATTGCATTAATTATGTGGTTATACATAGTTTCATAGTTGTCTACATCATTAAAAACAGTGTCCCAATTTAAACTATGTGCAGTTGTATTTCTTATTCTTGCAGTAATAATAAAATCATTTATAACATTATTATAGTTCCGATAAATATTAGTCAATTTACAAATTCCACTATCTAAACTATCAGCAAAAAATGTCTTAAAACTATTGATTACAACAACATTATTACTAATCAACGTATTATAATAAATGTCTTTATTTTTTGTATCAAAATGTTTTTCAAGGAATTTATCATTTAAAAGTAACCTGCTAATAGTATCTTCTTGATAACATGTTTTTAATAATGATTCAAATACAAGTGATCCTTTAAATAAGCTCATCAATATTGGTTCTATAGATCCTCCATGCTTACTCATAATATGAATTATTCTTTTGATATTTTCCTTTTCAAACACAAAAGAATATAGTGTTGTGACTATTGAATGATAATTCCTTTCATTTAAGCGTATCACAATTTTTTCTAATATTGAGAAAGCCATTTGAGTACTATTATTTGTTCTCATATTGTACATTTTAATTTCTTCGTCAAGGATTTTTCTAACTCCATATGTAAATGAATTCATAGCTGGCTGTTTGCGCCAATCATTATAGTATTTCTTATCTTCAACAACTGCCGAATTCATGAAAGCCACGGCTTCTTCACAGTATCCTGTCAGAAGTGAAAACAATCCTAAAAAGCAGTAGGGGGTACCTTTATGAATCAAGTTATATTTTTTTGGATTTGATTCATGTAATTTTGTTAATAAATTGATATTTATACCTTTTAAGAAAAAAAACATCTCCCTATTATGGCTAATGAGAATAATTTCATTATTCTCATTAATATGTATGTATTTACCTTTAATAATTTTAGGATAGTACTCTTTGTAAAATTCATTGAAAAACAAACCAGTGTTGTCACTATCCTTAAACTTATCAATAACAGCTTCCCAATCAATTTTGCAGTTTGTAGCTATCTCTTTATAAGTGTATTCAATGTCTTTTCCTCCTGTTTTTAAATATTTATATAAAATACTTGAAACATTAGAAGTATACAATTTCCGTTCATCATCTGTACACGGCGTTGATGCTATATTGAATTCATCATCAAGTAAATCTTTCATACACATCCCTCCATATCCCTCCATATCCCTAACTTCCCATCATACCCAAAATCCTCCACCAATATTTTACCACATCCTCCCATAAACTGGCAAAACATATATCCTTTTTTCAAAAACCCTCACATAACATAAAAAAAGCCACTATCTATGAATACATAACTCATAAATAGCGACTTTATCTCATATAGGCAATCTATTATCCCATAGCCAGTATGCCCGCCGACAGTTCCCCGTAAATCCCACTAAATAATATACGGTAATTTATCAAACTTCCCCAGCAAATACCCTTTCAGTATTGCTAAATCAATAGCATTTATTTCACCATCCATATTTAAATCTCCGACAAACATTTTGTCCATTACGGGAAAACTCTCAATCTTACCCAGCAGGTATTGTTTTAAGAATGCAAAATCAATTGCGTCAATTGTTTTGTCACCGTTATAATCACCCACTATTTCTCTGGCAATTGGTGTTTCTGCCACCCCTTTTAATGTTGGAGTGACTACTTTCATTAATCCACTTTTGGTATCAAACTCCACCTTATCAATACACGTTTCCCTATGATAACCAAGTCCGCTGCTATATTGCCCCAAGGGTGTTACAAATCTGTGGTAAGCCATATAGTATTCGTCCTTGTTCGGAAGCTTTATAATTGATTGATGTCCGGTTCCAAGAATATTCATGTCAGGATTCTTTGATAAAACCGTATACTGATATTGAATAGGCCCATACAGGCTGTTTGAAGTACCGTAGTTTATATGATAGTTTTCACTGCCTGTATCGTCACATGACCATGTAAAATGATAGAGTCCGTTTCTCTTAATCACTGTCATTGACTCTCTGAAATCAGCAGCACCACTCAGCTTTCTCATAGACCCTGCTTTGAGGCTTATCATATCATTATTTAACTGAACTATAGCAGGTGAACCATTGCCAAAAAGCAGATAGGAAGTTCCATCGTCATCAGTAAAAACTGACGGGTCTATAGTCTGACTTACTGTGACACCGTTTTCCAGATTTTCAGGTGTGATTAAAGGTGACTTCTCTGCTCTAAATGGCCCTGTGGGACTGTCAGAGGTTGCAACTCCAATACAGGATTTACCGTCTGAACGTTTTGCACAGAAGTAGAAATAGTACTTTCCGTTCTTCTCTTCAATAGTTGGCGCCC
>JAEZFR010000517.1 GCA_023417285.1 Bacillota bacterium | reverse complement strand
ATTACTACCATCCATTTATTAATGTCTGTAAAGCCACCAGCTTTTAGAGTTTTTATCTTGGTACTGTTTACTACTGAACCAAATTCAGGAAGTTCATAGTTGTTGTCCACCTGTAGTAAATCTGCTGCTTTACTTACCATTGCTGTAGTCACAGGGATATCAGCAAAGGCCTTTATCTTGTTACTTGCATCAGTTGCTGCAAGTACAATGTGCTGACCTGCAATTACTTTAATATCGGTACCTTGTGTATAATCAGTTGCACCTATGAACTCACTATCAACGAATACGTCTGTAGGAGCTGAGTTCTGAACCTTTATCATCCACTTCGTAGCACTTCCTGAAACATTTGTAATATCCAAGTGCTCTATCTTTGAAGTGTACGCTTGAGTTCCTACGGTAGGTTTCTTGTAATCACTACCTTCAACCAGCCCTGTAGCAGTAAATGGTCTAATCATTGCAGCTGTGAGTTTTATATCCTTATATCCCTTAACCCTATTTGTTTCGTCTACTGCAGCCAATCTCAAATACTGTCCCATGGAGGCTGTCAGGTTTGAACCCATTGTATAATCAGAATAGATTTTATTATCCAACGTATCATTATAAGTTGGTACCGCTAACTGAGCATCGGTTATAGCTGATACCCACTTCTTTGAGCCAGTAATACCTACAGGGAGGAGCTTAGCTACTTTTGTAGTTCCACCAACTGTTCCATACTCTGGTATCGAATAATTTGCACCCTCTACCAATAGTCTTAGACTATTAGAAGAGAATATAAAGGTTTCACCCCTTGAAGTAGGCAGCTTTGGTCCTGTTCCATCAGCGTCACTTATTGCCGTGAACGTATAATTGCCTCCAGACGGAACAACTCTATTGTTTAATGCAACAACTATTGTCTGCCCTCTTTCCAAGTTAAGATTTGTGAAGGATATTGTCTGAATATTTGGCCTTTGTGATGCATCAAGTGGATTGAATGTTGCTCCATTAATTGATGCTACATCTCCATCAAATGTAGAAAATCCTGCCGGCAACATAATGACTACTGTACCATTTGACATATTGTCTCCAGCTGTGTATGTAATCCTGAAGTCTTGTTTGGTACCTGTTTCAGCAGTATCCGGTGACACAGTAATGGAGCCATCAGCTGTTATGTTACCAGATGTAACATCAACTTTGATGGATACTACAGCACCGTTATAACCAACCTTTTGTACTGTAATATGTATGGTAGTTGAACCTGCTGAAACTCCAGTAACAACTCCCTTATCATTTACGGTAGCAATAGAATTATCAGAAGAAATATAGCTTATGCTTGCATCGGAAGGGTAAATACCGGCACCTATTGATTGTGTTTTTCCCTCCTGAAGCGTAATATCAGAAGCACTTACCGAAACACTTAGAAGGTTAGCATTAGGTGCTCCTATTGCCCCACCTATAGCCATGTATGTTCCTGTAGGCTTTAAATCCAGTTTTACATTATTTGCGTATATAATTGCATTGACCAGTTTACCTATTCCCGTGATAGTAGAAGGGGCATATACCGTAAGTGTTGTTATGCTTGCATCATTTTTAACATTAATAAATGATCCTTCCGAGCTATAATCTAGCGTTATGGCACTAATAGTTGATCTTTCTGCAGTGATGGCTGTATTTGCTTTAAGCATTATAGCGCCTACACTAGTAGAGGTAATAGTAATCTTGTTTGCAATAGCTGATGACGTGACGTTTAAAGAATTCACTACTCCACCTGCAAGCTCAATTGAATTTTTGGATGCCTCAGTTGTTATCACCTTTACTGCACCGCTTTGCAAAGAGAATGTAGTATTTTTAACATCCTTTGCAACGTTAACATTGTCAGCTGAGCCATATAGCTTCACTATAATATTGTCATCATTTATTTTAATACTATTAAAGTCTCCCCTTAAAGTTGCTGTATGCTCACCAGGTAAACTATCCTGAGCTATAACATTTATAAAGCCCTTTCCAACATAACCAAGTGACTTCTCCTGAAGGGATACTCCCGAACTTATGTAGGTATTTTCAATAGATGTAGAGCCTGTTGCCACAACATTTACATTCCCAGCGCTCTTTTCTACTAAGACAGAATCCCCCACCTTACTGTTCTTTATGGTAATGCTATTTGGCCCTCCGCCCCGTATAATTAATTTTCCTGAAACTGAGACATTATCTAGCGTTGTGTTACCTTCGCCAACACCTTCGGCAATAATAAGATCACCTGTTATGGACATATTTTTGAGTGTAACATTAGGAGCATTTACTAGAACATTTGACTTATAGGAGGTTGTGATAGTTCCTGCTTTTGAAATAATCTGTCCCATTGCACTATCAAGCATTGTTATAACGTCAATAAGTTTGATGATGCCAGTGGGTGCGTATTTTCCTGTCGAAATTTCCTTGATGTAACCTCTTTCTACACAGGCAGAAAAAGCCTCCAGCTGTTCATCGCTGAGGCGTGTTGCATCCATAATCTTTGAAGTTGTTCTCTGGTCCTTTAACTTGAGTTTGAAAACCTTTGCCACAATCATTGCAGCATCAAGTCTGCTTATATTGGAAAACGGATAATAATTCCCCGTTTGATTTTCTACGTAACCTGATGCTACAGCCTTACTTATCTCATCACTATACCATGAATCCTTAGGTACATCCTTGAATGTCAGCCCAGTCTTACCCGAAGACTTCATTATATTATTCAGCAAAATAATATAATCAATCTTCTGGACCGGGTTCTCAAGTGTATTCATATTGAAGCTGCTATCCAATAGACCATAGCTTTTCCACTTATCTATAAGCGATTTGTATGGAGATACAAACGAAGTAGTTGCAGCAAAGGCTGTATCATTATATGAAGTTAATGGTATCAGTGCAATATACGCAACTGCCAATAACAATGCTATTTTTTTTATTATTCGCTTCATTTAGTTTCCCCCCATTTGGTATTGCATAGCATTATACAAAAGTTGTGCTGCCTGTGCTCTGGACAGCTGATTTTTCATGTATAGATACTTTCTCCCATTTGATGTTTCTCCTTCGTAAAGCTTGGCCCCACATACTGCCGAAACACTCGGAACTGCATAGTTTGAAACGTTATTATAGTCGAAATACTGTCTTAGAATATTACTGTTCTGTTCAGGTAATGGACTATTCTTTAGATGCATGGCCCTTGTTAACATTATGAGGGCCTGTTCCCTTGTTATTTTGTTGTTTGGATAAAGCTTGTTACTGCTGTCGGGAATCATTATTCCTAAACGAGCAGCCGTCATAAGCTCACTATAGTAATTATTTATTGGTGATACATCTGCAAATTTACCTGCTGCGCTTTTCTCAAGTTCCAAGCTTCTAATGAGCAAGGAGCAGAACTCCGCCCTGGTTATAGTTTCATCGGGCTTTAAGGTCTTACCAGGAGTTGCACTAAATACACCCATGCTTGCTAATGTAGCAACTGCTGTAGAATATGACTTATTGTCATACACATCTGAATACAGTACTCTTGGTGGTGTTGTGGCAACTACAGTTTTTGAGTATTCACTCTTATTTACGCCATTTACAGCTATAATTCTATATGTAACCGTTGCATTAGGTGATAGTCCCTTGTGTACAAAACTTGTATTATTGGCACTCACCCTGCCCACTTCTCTAAAGTTATAAAACTGCATTGCTTCTATTATATATTCATTCTCATCGAGTG
Source organism: Bacillota bacterium (assembly GCA_023417285.1). Classification (GTDB taxonomy): domain Bacteria; phylum Bacillota; class Clostridia; order Acetivibrionales; family DSM-1351; genus Ruminiclostridium. The sequence continues at coordinate 2,174 of JAEZFR010000517.1, read as the reverse complement.
CATTATCGGTCCAGGTTATTCTAACCTGATTAAAAGATATTGGATTTGCTTTAACATTAGTCGCAGGGGTTGGTGGCTGTAAAGATACAGCTACTTCATTGCTGTAGTTTGCAGTATTATTGGTATTCTGTATTTTTATCCTATAATAAATCAAATCTTTGGTGCTCGCCACACCTACATCTGTATAGGTCATGCTGGCCGCGTCCAAATTGGCTATTTCATACCAGTAACCTGACTCCCCAAGCTTCTTTTCAACCTTGTAATTTGTATCAATGCTGCTTGTCCCTCTCCAACTTAGTTGTACCTTGTTGGAATCTATAATACTGTACCTTAAGTCCTGTGGAGCACTTATCTTTGAGGTCCATATTATTGCTTCATTTGAGTAGTCGGAGTACACATTGTTGTTATAGATTTTTGCTCTTAGCTTGTATGAATAGGTCTCCCCCTCTACTATTGAGCGGTCGTAGTAAATAGTTGCATTCCTACCCGGTTCAGATATCTTCTCCCATGTGCTTTTGCTGCTTGATCTTCTCCAAACCTCAAAAGCAGTCTCATCTTCAGAAAAGTCTGACCATGTAAGCTTGTTGTATAAGCCATCGTCATCTTGCAGGCAGAGTACCTGAAGGTATGATGGAGCTCTAAGATATGTACTAGTAACAGAAATTATCTCTGAATACTCAGAAACACTTGTTCCCGTGGCTGCCTTTATACGATATGCATACACTATATCCTTATCTGGAACAGTATCAATATAACTGATAGTATTTTGTGGTACTATAGCAATCTCTTTGAATACGCCTTCACTAGGTGATCTTCTTTCAATAATAAATGCAGTCTCAGAGGAGTTGTCCTGCCACTTCAGCTGAATCTGATATTGAGTAATGGCAAAGCCAAACAAGTCAGTAGGGTTATTGAGAAGCGTATATGCACCTGTACCAGTGTATTCATCCGGATAGGCACTAGATCTGATGTTACTCATGGTATAGGCTCTTACCTTATAAAAATACTTAACACCTGATTGAACAGACGTATCACTATAGGTTGTTTGTCCACTGGTTACCTGAGCAATGATATACCAGCTGGTTTCATTTTCACTTCTTCTCTCAATAATTGTGTTGTAAGCCTTTTGATTGTCATAAGTCCATTTGAGGTCGATCTGTCCAGGTCCTTGTGTCTTTACAGACAATGAATTAGGTTTTTCAATATCTGCAGTAGTCAGTGATACCTCTTCTGTATGTGTATTCAATATATACGAAGCATTTTCCACCCTAATTCTATAAGTATATGTATGTCCAGCTGTTACCCAAGTGTCATAATATAGAGTGCTATTTGCAGTTAAATATGCAATCTGAACGTACTGCCCCGAATCAGTTTTTCTTTCTACTCTATAGGATCTCTCATCAGAATACCCGTCCTGCCACTCAATGTATATGGTATTATTGCTCACAATGGTGGCCTTAATGTCATATAGAGTGGAAGCATTGGCAATTTGCTCGAATGCGGGAATAAACTGTATTGCTAAGCAAAAAACTAAAAACAGTGCTAAGTATTTGGATTTTGATAAATAAATATTTTTTATAGAAAACAAAAGATATACCCCCATAATTGGCATTATTGAAGTATATCGGCAAAATCTCTTAAAATAATAATAATAATCTGATTTACATAAGTATTACGAGTCCATTAAATTTAAGTTACTCGTGCTTTGTAACCCTAAGTCTTGCCATAGCTCTAGTAAGCGCTGCTCTAGTACGAATGGTTTCAACCTGACTTAATTGCCTCTGTAGACGTTCTTCTGCCCTACTTTTGGCAGCCCTTGCCCTATTTATATCTATTTCCTCTGGCAATTCTGCAGTCCCTGTTAATAAAATTACCTTATCGGGTGTTATCTCAGCAAAGCCCTGTGTCACAACGGCCTCAATCCATTTCCCATCCTGATTGATTTTGATGGTACCAACTTCAACAGTTGTTACTAAAGGTGCATGCTGAGGATATACTCCTATTTCTCCGTCTGCTGATTTAAATATCAAGCATTCAGCATCGCCCTGAAAAAACTTTCTCTCAGGTGTGATAACTTCCAAGTAAAATGTAGCCATGTTTTACCTCCTACATCCCCTTTGCTTCCTCGTATACTTCATCAATAGTACCCTTCATATAGAAGCGTGCTTCTGGAA
>JAEZFR010000476.1 GCA_023417285.1 Bacillota bacterium | reverse complement strand
ATTGTATCGTTTAAACTGGATTGTTATAAGTGCCAGTTAAACGGCATTTTGTTAGTGCCAGTTGAGAGAAATTATGATAGTGCCAGTTAAAAGGCATTTGTTAATGCCAGTTAAAAAGTGATTTGATAGTGCCAGTTTGGAGGGTTTTTATGTGGGGCATTGAATTACGCTATAAAGATCAAGTCAGTTTATCTCGTCAAATTTTTTTATCATTGAAAGAGAGTATATTATCAGGACAGCTCGCACAGGGTGAAGCTCTGCCATCAACTAGGGAGCTTGCAAAGGGGTTGAACGTTTCACGAAATACCGTCTGCGAAGCCTATGATATGCTTTTAGCTGAAGGCTTTATTGTCAGCAGTCAAGGTGCCCCAACCAGAGTTGCGGATGGGCTTCACCTTGTAACAAAAAAAACAATTATTCCTATGGAACATAAGCCAGAGCCACCACCTATCCTATGGGATTTTAAAACAGGTCAGCCTGATTTATCTCAGTTTCCTCTTAAACTTTGGGGACAACTTATGCATAAATCAGCTAGCACGATGAAAACCTCTCTTCTTGAATACAGCGGCCCTAAAGGTTATGAGCCTCTATGTGAAGAAATAGCTAACTGGCTACTGCGTAGTAGAAGTATGGAGGTCAATCCCGAAGATGTCTTTATTACATCAGGTGCAACCGAAGCACTTCATCTGCTAGTAGAGATACTGCATAAGGATGGTCATAAGTTCGTACTAGAAAACCCATCTCACCAAGGAATTAGAACCGTAATTTGTGATAAAGGGTATGATGTTGAGTGGCTCCTGGTAGATAAGCAGGGCGCAGATCTTTCCTCATTTAAAGGTAAAAATATTTCCGCTGTCTATGTCACACCCTCACACCAGTTTCCATTAGGTGGTATTCTCCCTGCTTGTCGTAGAGCTGAACTCATTCGCCTTGCAAATGCAAGCAACTTTTATATAATTGAAGATGACTATGACAGTGAGTTCCGATATTCTGGTTTTCCTATAAGCCCGATTTATTCTATGGATACTTCTCATACTATATATGTAGGAACATTCAGTAAGACCCTATTCCCTGCTTTACGTATCGGATTTGTTGTTCTTCCCAAACAGTTACAGAGGAAATGGCGGCACCATCGCAATTACATGGACGTGCAAAACCCAATCTTGGAACAAATCACATTAACAGATTTTTTGCATATGCGTAAAATAGATAAGCACATTGCGCGTATGCGTAAGGTATATGGTGATAAAAGAGAAATCTTGTTGCACGCCATTAAAGATATTTTCGGCAACACTGTTCAACCGTGGGGTGATGCTTCCGGACTGCATATCGCTCTCCAATTTGCGGGTTTGGAATTTGAGGAAAAGTTTATTAGTAAATGCAAGGAAGCTGGTATCAAATTATCCTCAGTCGCTCAATATTGTCCTATGAAGAATATCCATAAAGATAAACTGCTGTTGGGATACGGACATTTGAACCATCAGCAGATTATAGACGGAATCAGGGCATTGCACGAAGTTATTACGACAAGCGATACTACAAGCGATTTAACAAGCGATAGCGTTAAGCGATTAGAGTCAAGCGATAGCGGCAAACGATAAGCGGCAAACGATAAGCGACAAACGATAAGCGGCAAACGATACGCGACAAACGATAAGCGGCAAACGATACGCGTCAAGAGACTATCAGTAATCTATATTACACTGTATCTTAATAGATATGATTTCTGTGATATAATTATATTGATTTCTAATACGAGAAAGGATTGATTAGATGAGAGCATTATTTATAGGGGGAACCGGCATTATTAGTTCGGCAATAACCCAGGTTTTGCATAAGTATGGCTGGGATTTGTATCTGTTGAATAGAGGTAACAGAAATGAAAGTCTACCAGAAGGTACAAAAATCTTAAAATGTGACATCAATGATGAAAAGGCTGTTTCGGAGTTAATAAAAGAATTGCATTTTGATGTTGTTGCTGATTTTATTGCATTTACTCCAGAACATATTGAGAGAGATATCAGGTTGTTTAGCGGAAAAACAAGTCAGTATATCTTCATTAGTTCGGCATCTGCTTATCAGAAGCCGCTGTCACACTATAGTATTACTGAATCTACCCCACTATCCAATCCATATTGGGAGTATTCCAGAAATAAGATAGCTTGTGAAGAAAGATTGATGCAGGAATATCGTAATAATGGCTTCCCTATCACTATAGTTAGACCAAGCCATACCTATGATAACCGCAGGATTCCTCTAGGTGTACATGGATCAAATGGCAGTTGGCAGGTTGCAAAAAGAATGCTTGAGGGTAAACCAGTTATTATTCATGGTGATGGCTCTTCTCTCTGGACCCTTACCCATAATACTGACTTTGCAAAAGGTTTTATAGGACTTATGGGGAACATGCACGCTATTGGCGAAGCTATACATATTACTTCTGACGAAAGTTTGACGTGGAATCAAATATATCAGATAATTGCAGATGCGATTGGTGTTAAGCTAAAAGCTGTTCACATTTCTTCAGAGTTTTTAAGTATTTGTGGAAGTCAGTATGATTTTAACGGTTCACTTATTGGAGATAAATCAAATACAGTTGTATTTGATAATTCCAAGCTAAAAAGACTGGTTCCTGGATTTAATGCAACTATTAGATTTGATCAAGGCATAAGAATGCTACTTGATAATATTTTGAGCAATCCTCATTTACAGCAAGCTGACCCTGACTTTGATGCATGGTGCGATAAGGTTATCAGTACATATCAGGGGGCATTGGAGAAATTAAAGTAATTATAAAAAAATAGCTTTCTACGATAATTGAAGTTTGATCAATCGTAGAAAGCTATTTTTAATTATTTATACCAAACTGAAGCTTACTTTTTCCTAATGTCAGTTATAAACCTCATCACAATTAAGAACCTTAATGCCATTTGAAACAAGTACTTTAATAGCTGCATCTGCATTCTCTACCCTTAGAATAACAAAAGCCTCATTTCCACACTTACCAACGAAAGCATACATGTACTCAATTCCAATTTTATTATCATTTAATATTATAAGTGCTTTTGATAGTCCTCCTGGTACGTCATCAACTCCAATAGCAATTACGTTGGTACAACTAACTGTGAATTCGTTTTCACAAAGTATCTTCTCTGCTTCCTCAGGTTTGTTCACAATTAGTCTGAGTATACCAAAGTCAGTTGTATCAGCGATTGACAATGCACTGATGTTAATATTGTTGTCTGCTAAAGTTTTTGTAACATCAGCTAAACGCCCTGATTTGTTTTCAAGGAAAACTGAAATTTGTTTTACAAGCATAGTCTCTACCTCCTATTATTTAGAGTTTATTTATTAGTTCCTTCAAAAATATAGAATGGCTTAGTATCACTCTTTTTAAATACTCCATTAAAGCTGTAATGATCACCATAAACAGCTGGTGCTCCATCAACTGTTACTGTCATAAGTTCAACTCCGGGTATGTGCAAAACTGTGCCAGCTAGAATATTTGTACAAGTTCTTCCCCCAGCACTTCCCGCATTAAACTGCTTTACAGTCTCACTTGAAATATCAATACTAATAGCTTTTGAAGCCTTATCAAGCAAAGCCTTTGAGATTTGCAGTCCAGATGGTTCCAACACTGTATTTATTGCCTTTGTAAGGTCGGTATCAAATACACTTTTCTCAACTGAAATATGCCTAATCTCTTTTGGGTTATCATAGTCATTTGCATCAAAAAGATATAAATCCATAGTCATACCCGTAAGGCTGACAGGGTTCTCACTAGAATTAGTAGTATTTGGCTTGGCCAGTGCTTCTGAACAATAATCTTTAATGTCCTTTACAAGATACATTACACATATTCCCAACACAACCAGACAAATAATAAAAGGAGTAATAATCTTTATATTCTTATTCATATGTTTCCCCCTGTAATAACTATATACCTTAAAGGTAATTAAGGATATAAGCTTGTATAAAGCTTAAACCTTCCTTTTATCAATAACCCGCTTTGCCTTACCTTCACTTCTTTCAATAGTTTTAGGTTCAACTAGCTTAATCTTGGCACTTATTCCAAGAGTGCTTTCAATTTCTTTTCTAATCTTTCTCTCTATATCTTCTAGTTTTTTGACTTCATCCGAGAATAATGCTGGAGTTATCTCAACTAGTATCTCTAGAGTATCAAGATTGTCTACTCTATCTACAATTAACATGTAATGTGGTGCTGTTTCCCCAATTGCAAGCAATACGCTTTCAATCTGTGAAGGGAATACGTTAACACCTCTGATTATCAGCATATCATCAGTTCTTCCGGTAACCTTTGTCATTCTAACTTCAGTACGGCCACATTCGCATACATCGTAGTTAAGAGAAGAAATATCTCTGGTTCTGTATCTGATAAGTGGAAGACCTTCCTTTGTAATAGTAGTAAATACTATCTCTCCCTTTGAACCTGCTGGAAGTACGTCTTCTGTTTCAGGGTCAATTATTTCAGGAATAAAATGATCCTCAGGAATATGCATGCCACACTGATTCATGCACTCACATGCAACACCAGGTCCAATTACTTCACTAAGACCATAAATATCAATTGCCTTGAGACCAAGTCTTTCTTCTATTTCTCTTCTCATATTATCCGACCATGGCTCTGCCCCAAATATTCCTGCTTTAAGGTTGAAGTCGCTAGGCTTCATGCCAAGTTCCGCCATTTCTTCAGCAAGGTAAAGTGCATATGATGGTGTACAAGCAATATGAGTAGTTCCAAAATCCTTCATTAATGCAAGCTGCAACTTTGTATTTCCTGAAGAGGTTGGAACAACAGTAGCCCCAAACTTTTCACCACCATAGTGTGCTCCTAAGCCACCGG
>JAEZFR010000449.1 GCA_023417285.1 Bacillota bacterium | reverse complement strand
GCTATTATGATAGGATTAGCAATTTTTCTCACTAGGAATCTTAAACCAGTCCCTGGCAAGCGTCAAAATATAGCAGAAATAATAGTAAATCTTTCAAATAACATAGTTAAGGATGCCATTGGGCATCATTGGAAACCTTTCGCGCCATATCTTGGAACAATTCTGTTATTTTTGGTATTTTCAAATACCATCTCAGTATTCAATATTATTCCTGGAGAAGCCTTCAAACTCAGACCACCAACAAAAAACATAAATGTTACAGCTTGTATGGCAATTATATCTATAGTTTTGGTGATTTTCTCATCCATACGATACAAGAAGCTAAGGGGCTGGTTAAAAAGCTTTGTAAAGCCTATACCTATTATGCTGCCTTTTAATATACTTGACTACGCCATTAAGCCGCTTTCACTAGCTCTTCGTCTATACGGTAACATTCTAGGAGCTTTTATAATAATGGAGCTTATATATTTGGTGTTTCCACCTGTAATACCTGCTGCTCTTAGTATTTATTTTGATTTGTTTGACGGAATCCTTCAGGCATATGTATTTGTATTTTTAACATCTTTATATATTGGTGAAGCTGTAGAATAAGGGGGTGAAACTATGGAACAGGGATTGATAGCACTTGCAGCGGGACTAGCTGTATTTACAGGACTTGGTGCAGGAATAGGTATTGGTATTGCTACTGGTAAGGCGGCAGAGGGCACAGCAAGACAGCCGGAGGCAGCAAATCAGATTAGAAATGTAACCCTTCTTGGAGCAGTTCTTTCAGAAGCGACAGCAATTTACGGGTTGCTTATTGCGATACTTATGTACTTGAAGCTAGGCTAAAGGTTTTACAATTATTGTCTGTGAGGGTGCAAATATGTTGTATCCTCACAGATAGGGTAGTTTTTAATTTGCCTATATGCATTGTTTATTTTTGAAAGGATGATGGGTATGCTCGAGTTAGAAAAATATACGTTTATATTTGTCGCAATTAATCTTTTAATTCTTTACTTTTTAATGAAAAAGATTTTGTTTAAGCCCATTACAAAATTTATGGACGACAGACAAAGTTCTATTGAGCATGCCTTAGATGATGCTGAAAAGGCAAAGATTGAAGCTGCGGATGTTAGAAAAGAGTATGAAGATCAGATGAAAAGTATAAAGTCTGATTGCGATAAACTTATGGAAGATGCCAGAGTTCGTGCTTCACGCGAGTATGATGAAATGATATCGGCTGCAAAAAGGGATGTTGAGGTTATTCTCCAAAAGGGTAGAAATGAAATTGAAAGAGAGCGCCAGGAAATGATGAAGCAGGTTAAGCAGCAGGTCGCGGTGCTTGCTATTGCAACGGCTTCAAAGTTAGTTCAGGCAAATATGGATTCTGATACAAATAAAAGTCTAGTTGATAGATTTATTGATGAGGCAGGTGCTTAATATGCCTTTAGTTGAAAAAAGATATGCTGAGGCTTTACTGCTGCATGCGGGTAAAAATACTTATAGATTCAAGGATGAGCTTGAGAGCTTTGTTAATATATACAAGCAGGACAAGAATCTTAAACCCTTTCTTCTTGACCCCACAATAAAGTCAAATAAGAAGCAGCAATTATTAACTAATGTATTTGGAACAAGCTTTGATCCTGACTTGCTTAGGTTTTTGCTTCTTCTGATTGCGAAGCACAGAATGATGTATATAGAGAGTATATATACACAATATGTTAAGCTGGCACAGGAAATTGCAAACATAATAGATATGAAAATAATCTCTGCTGATCCATTAACTGAACAGCAGATTGATACTATAAAAAATAAATTTATATTGAAGTATAGAGCTACTTCTGCTAACGCTGATATTACTGTAGACAAAGAGCTTATCGGCGGTGTCAAGGTTGTTATCGGTGATAAGGTGTATGATGGCAGCATAAAAGGGCAGATAGATTCTCTAAAGCAAATGCTAATTAAGTAAGCAGGCTGTTAAAAAAGCTTTGTGTTGAAGATACAATAATATATGAAGTACGAATATTGGTACTGCAATGCAGTACTTTAACAAAATTATGGGGTGATATGATGAGTCTTAGGCCAGAGGAAATTAGCTCAATAATAAAACAGCAAATTGAGAGCTTCGGTACATCAGTTAAAACTGATGATGTAGGCTATGTGCTCCAATCCGGTGACGGAATTGCCAGAATTTATGGCTTACAATCCTGCATGTCGGGTGAGTTGTTGCAGTTTGACAATGGTGTATATGGAATGGCATTGAACCTTGAAGAGGACAATGTAGGTTGTGTTGTTCTTGGTAATGACACAGAGATTAAGGAAGGCTCGGCTGTTAAGAGAACGGGTACTACAGTACAGGTGCCTGTTGGTGATAGCTTGATTGGTCGTGTTGTTGATCCGCTCGGAAAGCCTATAGATGGAAAGGGTGACATTGCTGCTACAGGATATAGACCTGTTGATTTTACTGCACCAGGTGTTATAGATAGAAAAAGCGTAAATAAACCTCTGCAAACAGGTATTATGGCCATTGACGCCCTTATACCGATAGGAAGAGGTCAGAGAGAACTTATTATAGGAGACAGACAGACAGGAAAAACCGCAATTGCAATTGATACCATTATTAACCAAAAAGGTAAAGGCGTCATCTGTGTATACGTTGCTATCGGTCAGAAGGCTTCAGTTATTGCGGGGATTGTAAATACGCTTGAAAGATATGGTGCTATGGATTATTCCATAATTGTAGCATCAACTGCAAGTGATATGTCTTCTGTTCAATATCTTGCCCCATATTCCGGCTGCGCTATGGCAGAAGAGTTTATGTATAATCAGAATAAGGATGTTCTAATAATATATGATGATTTATCCAAACATGCTGTTGCTTATAGAGCAATGTCGCTGCTGCTTAGGAGGCCACCTGGAAGAGAAGCATATCCTGGAGACGTTTTCTATCTCCATTCGAGATTACTTGAGCGTGCGGCAAAATTGTCCGATGCTTTGGGTGGAGGCTCAATTACAGCACTACCGATAATTGAGACTCTTGCAGGAGATGTTTCTGCTTATATACCTACAAATGTTATTTCTATAACCGATGGCCAGATTTACCTTGAGTCGGAGTTGTTCTTTTCAGGACAGAGACCTGCAGTAAATGTTGGACTTTCAGTATCAAGAGTTGGAGGGTCTGCACAGATAAAGGCTATGAAGAAGATTGCAGGGCCTCTTAGAATAAATCTTGCTCAATACAGGGAACTTGCAGTTTTTGCCCGATTTGGCTCAGACCTCGACAAGATGACTCAGGATAAACTAACACAGGGTGAGAGATTGGTTGAAACACTCAAACAGCCTCAATATTCGCCGTTTTCTGTTGAGGAACAGGTAGTTATTCTTTATGCTGCTACAGGAAAATATCTTATGGATTTGCCTATTAGTAAAGTAAAGCAGTTTAACAATGATTTGATTAGATTTGTTAAGGATAGATACCCACAGATACTTAGCTTTATTTCTGAGACCGGTGATATTAACGATGAAATGATGGACTTAATGAAAAAAGCTGTTGAGGAGTTTAAGGCACAGTTTTCATAAGAATCTGTGTCAATGTTTATCAGATTACTTAGATGAGGGTGCTTTGGTAAGCTATTTATAAAAATATGTAATAACTTATGCTGCATACCAGCAGCAGAACGGTGGTATAACATATGCCAAATAATATGCGTGAAATTAAATCGCGAAAGAAAAGTATAAGCGAAACAAGGCAGATAACTAAAGCCATGAAACTAATATCCGCTTCTAAACTAAAGAGAGCGAGAGCGCAGCTAGAACAGGCGTTGCCATATTTTAATAAGGTTAGAGAGACAATTGCTGATATTCTTATTCACAGTGGTGATGTTGAAAGCCCCTATTTTGATATTAGAAGTGAAGTAGAGGGCAAAAAGAAGGCCTATATTGTTCTCACTGGGGATAATGGCATGTCAGGTGGCTACAACAGTAACATAATTAAGCTTACTGAGAGGTCCATAGGCAATGACAGGGAGAATGCACTTCTGCTTGTGGCCGGAAATACGGGAAGAGCTTACTTCAAAAATAAGAATTTTAATGTTCTTTCTGAATTTGATTATGCGGTCCAGAACCCTACAGTTTATAGGGCTAGAGAAATTGCTGAGACAATTCTGAATTTATACAACAATAAAGAGGTAGATGAGGTTTATATAATATTTACTTTAATGGTGTCTGCTATAAACCTTGAGCCTAAAAAGATTCAGATTTTGCCGCTTGAAGTAAATGCCCTCAAGGAAAAGCATTCTGAAAAGGTTGTAATAGACCAAAAGCTGAATTATGAACCTTCACCGTTAGCAGTTTTAGATGTTCTAATACCTAGCTATATAAAGGGAATTATCTATGGAAGCTTTGTTGAAGCCTTCACGAGTGAACAGAATGCTAGAATGACAGCAATGGATAATGCAACCTCAAATGCAGATGAAATGATTCAAAAGCTAAACTTGTATTACAATAGAGCAAGACAGGCCGCAATTACTCAAGAAATCTCTGAAATTGTTGGTGGTGCTGCAGCTTTGAAATGATAGCTTTATGAGAATAGATTAAATTTTGCAGGATAAACTATTTTGATGGGAGATGATTAAATTGGCTGAAAGTACTGGAGTAATTGTGTCAGTCATCGGACCTGTACTTGATATAAGATTTGAAAATGGCAACTTGCCAAATATCTATAATGCAGTCAAAATTCCTACTGACAATGGGACTATTACTGTTGAGGTAATACAACACCTCGGGAATGATACAGTAAGATGCGTTTCTATGTCTTCTACTGATGGACTAGTAAGGGGAATGAAGGCGCAGGATACAGGTAACCCTATAATGGTTCCTGTAGGTAAAGAAGTATTAAGCAGAGTATTTAATGTTTTAGGAGAGCCGGTTGATAAGGGACCTGCTGTTAATGCTACAGCTTATCTACCTATACATAGGCCTGCTCCGTCATTTGAGGACCAAAGGCCTTCTACAGAAATCCTTGAGACAGGCATTAAGGTTGTTGACCTGCTCGCACCATATGCAAAGGGTGGTAAGATTGGATTGTTTGGTGGTGCAGGTGTTGGTAAGACTGTTTTAATTATGGAGCTTATTAGAAATATTGCTACCGAACATGGTGGATATTCCATATTTACAGGGGTTGGAGAGAGAACCAGAGAAGGTAATGACCTGTGGCATGATATGAATGACTCAGGCGTTATATCAAAGACAGCTATGGTTTTCGGACAGATGAATGAACCACCTGGAGCTAGAATGAGGGTAGGTCTTTCGGGTCTTACAATGGCTGAGTATTTTAGAGATGAAATGGGGCAGGACGTTCTGCTCTTTATAGATAATATATTTAGATTTGTACAGGCAGGTTCAGAGGTTTCAGCACTACTTGGCCGTGTACCTTCAGCGGTTGGTTATCAGCCAACGCTTGCTACTGAGGTGGGTACTCTACAAGAGAGAATCGCATCTACAAAAAAAGGGTCAATTACATCTGTTCAAGCAGTATATGTACCTGCTGATGACCTTACTGACCCTGCTCCTGCAACCACCTTTGCGCACTTAGATGCTACTACGGTATTGAGCAGAGATATTGTTGCGATGGGAATTTACCCTGCGGTTGATCCTCTTGATTCAACTTCGAGAATACTAGATCCCAAGATTGTAGGAGAAGAGCACTACAATGTCGCAAGACGAGTACAAGAAGTATTGCAGAGAAATAAAGAGCTTCAGGATATTATTGCAATCTTGGGTATGGACGAATTATCCGAGGAAGACAAGTTAACGGTATTTAGAGCAAGAAAGATTCAAAGATATCTGTCACAGCCATTCCATGTAGCGGAACAATATGTTGGCTACAAAGGCAGATATGTTCCTCTCAAGGAGACAATACGAGGCTTCAAAGAGATAATAGATGGGAAGATGGATAATATTCCAGAAGCATGCTTCTATATGA
>JAEZFR010000365.1 GCA_023417285.1 Bacillota bacterium | reverse complement strand
ATTTAGAGCTTGGAAATACGTTAAATTTACACATAATAAAACTATATCCTATTATATTTATGGCCATATTAAGTACTTTGAGGTGAGATAATGCTGTCAAATAAAGAAATAAGAGAATTGTTGCCACATAGATATCCATTTTTACTGGTTGATAAGGTAATTGAGTTAGAAGCAGGAAAAAGAGTGGTAGCACAAAAAAATGTATCGGCAAATGAACCCTTCTTTCAGGGGCATTTCCCAGAATATCCAATAATGCCAGGTGTTTTGATTGTGGAAGCACTTGCTCAAACAGCAGGCCTTGCTGTTGCTGTTATAGAAGAGAACAAGGGTAAATTGGGCGTGTTTGCCAGTATTGAAGAGATGAAATTTAAGAACCAGGTAGTCCCGGGAGATATTCTGATACTTGAAGCAGAGATACTCATGTCAAAGCTAGGTGTGACTAAGGCAAAGGTAGTTGCGAGGGTAGGGGATAAGGTTGCTGCTGAGGGGATTATCAAGTTTGCGATGACCAAGGTCAAATAATTTGTTGATGTATTAGTAGAAACATTTATATTTTGATATTAAGGGGGAGGAATAAAACACTGTACATTTATACCAGTGTTTCATTCCTCCCCTTATAAGTCGTGTTTATCAGCATCATAGTGGTACAAGCACTCATGTCTAAGTGTGTAAAAACTCATCAAGTGTTTGCCTTGCAACAATGACAGTTAGAAGTTACATCTACTTATTAGCTCTGATATTTAGGAACATCTCTCCTACTCGAACAATATCGCCAGCGCCCATTGTGAGAATTAAATCATCAGGCATAACGTTTTCATCCAGATATTTGGCTATATCCTGAAAATCAGGGATGTATATAACATTCCTTCCTTTATCTCTTATCATTTCGGCTAGCTTGCTTGCATGAATGTCTCCAGGGTCTTTTTCACGGGCAGCATATATATCCGTAATTATTACATTGTCGGCGTTGTTAAAAGCTCCTGCAAAGTCTGAAATAAAGGCTTTTGTTCTAGTATAGGTATGAGGTTGGAACACACACCATATTTTATTGTGATGTGTACCCTGTGCAGCATCTAAAGTAGCCTTTACCTCTGAAGGGTGGTGAGCATAATCGTCAACAACCTTTATATCATCAACAAGCCCTTTTAATTCAAATCTCTTGTGGCTTCCACAAAAGCTTAAAAGCCCTGACTTAATGCTTTCTATTGGACACCCGCATGTAAAACATGCTGCAATTGCTGCCAAGGAGTTACTTATATTGTGTATCCCTGGCACAGAAAGACAAATGCTATCTATGAATTCACCGTTATGATATAAATCATAGCGCCCAAATCCCATATCACTAAAGGTTATGTTTTGAGCTGTCCAATTAGCCTTATTCTTTATTCCATAAGTCACTATATTACAGTTTTTGTCTGATACAACACTTAATGTGTTGGCATCATCTGCGCATGCAACGATATATCCGTTGCTTGGCACAAGCGAAATAAATTTATTAAATGTATCCTTTATATGATTAAGGTCTTTAAAATAATCTACGTGATCAACCTCTATGTTGAGAATAACCGCCATAAAGGGGAAGAACTTCAAAAAGCTTCCGTAATACTCACAAGCCTCTGTAATAAAATATTCTGAATTACCTATTCGGGTATTTCCACCTATGCAATCCAACTCACCACCTATATGTGCAGTGGGATCAAGCTTGGCTTCCATCATTATAGTAGTAATCATTGAAGTAGTAGTTGTTTTTCCGTGTGTGCCTGATACCGCTATACCAAAATTATGCTGCTTCATAAGAAGTCCTAGCAGTTCAGCTCTATCTATTATTTTTATGCCCAACTGACGGCCTTTTACCATTTCAGGATTATCATCCTTAACAGCTACCGTATATACAATAAGGTTTTGGTCAGTGATATTCTCAGAACTATGGCCTATAAAAACCTCTGCTCCTAGTTTGTCAAGTTTTTGAGTAGCTTGAGATGCTTTAATATCAGAACCGGAAACCTTATAGCCCAGGCTCATTAAAATCTCTGCAAGACCGCTCATGCTGGAACCGCCTATACCTATAAAATGTACTTTCTTTATATCTTTTGAATCCAACAGGGATAAATTATTATTCAAAATTTAAACACTCCTTTAAAACACAGTTGTCTGCCCAAGATTATACTATATTTATATTAACAAAATTATCATTAGTCATACCATACAAATAATACAATATATTTTCACTATTGTAAAAGGTCAATAATGATTTTTTCTATTTTATTGATAAATTTACATTTCAACTATAGTATATGTCTTTAAATTGTAAATAATTAATATCGAGAGATTGATAATTTTATAAAAAATAACCGAATAATAATTAAATATTGAGTTTTATTATTCATGATTATCATGTATAATAAGAATAATGTAAACATATAAAACCGAGGAGACTATATGGAGAAAATCCAAAGAAATGAAAGACTTGCTGTTATAATCAAAACATTGTGTGATAACCCAAACAGAATTTTTACCCTAGGGCACTTTTCTGAAATGTTCGGCTCTGCGAAGTCAACTATAAGTGAAGATCTGGATATACTAGGAAAAACCTTCGCCAAGAATCGTTTGGGAAATATTGTGACAATACCCGGTGCATCAGGTGGTGTTAAGTATATGCCTTCCATGTCCGAGGAAGTAATTCAAGAGACACTACAGGAGCTATCACTTGAGCTCTGTAAAAAGGAGAGGCTATTACCAGGCGGCTATCTGTTTATGCTTGATATCATTTATAGTCCCGAATGGGTTAATAAGATAGCAATGATGTTCGCAAGCAAGTTCTCAAGCAATGAACTTGATTATGTAATTACCGTTGAAACAAAGGGTATACCACTTGCATTTGCAACAGCACAATATCTCAATGTACCACTTGTAATTGTGAGACATTACAATGAGGCTACAGATGGAGCATCTGTAAATATAAACTATTTATCAGGCTCCTCAAAAAAAATCCAGACTATGGTGCTTCCTATGAGGTCGCTTAAACGTTTTTCAAAAATCTTGTTTATCGATGATTTTATGAAGGGTGGCGGGACTGCTACAGGTATACTAGAGCTGGCGAAGCAGTTTGAAAGTGAAGTGGTTGGAATTGGTGTGTTGATTGAAGCAAATCAACCTAATAAAAAGTTGGTTGAAAATTACTATTCCCTAGTTACATTAAATAATATGTCAGAATTACAAGATAAGGGAACTGCTGTGATAGATATAAGTCCGAATTACTAATAAAGCAAAACGCAAATTAATAAAAAGTAAAAATAGTTCAATATTTTTAAAAATAATGGCGGATTTAGCAGGAATAATAAATATTATGGCGAATAATTGTATTATACATAATATATCTTGGAGGTTCGTCACTATGGAAATTACAGACATCCGTATAAGGAAAATCGATGCAGAAGGTAAGATGAAAGCTGTTGTTTCAGTAACGTTCGACAATGAATTTGTTGTACACGACATCAAAATTATTGAAAGTCAGAATGGATTATTTATTGCAATGCCTAGCAGAAAAACTCCAGATGGAGAATTTAGAGACATTGCTCATCCTATTAATGCTAGTACTAGAGAAAAAATACAAACAGCAATTTTAGAAAGTTTTAATAGTATTCAAGAGTAAATTTGAATAATAGTTAACAAAAAAAGATACTAAAGTATCTTTTTTTTTGTACTTTATATAATTTTTCTACTTTTGGTTGAAATTAAGTAATAAAAGTGAGAGAATATTACCTGTAAAATCACGTTGGGAGAATTTTCATGAACAGTATAATTACTTTAGTCTTATCTGAAAATAATGATAAGTTTAAGTCCAAAACACCTGTTTATCAGCACAAGGCATTTGGAAAAACATTAAGAGAATGGTCCGAACAGGTATTTAGTGAAGTATCAAATAAGATTGTATTTTTAGATACTTTGCGTATAGATACCAACCTTGAGGATATTTCCATGGCGGATGTAGTTCTGATAACGTGGGCTAATCAGCCACTTATACAACCGGATTCTATCAAGAAGCTTGTAAATAAGCATACCTTTGAGCAAAATCATGCGACTGCATTGAAAAGCAGTAGTGGAGGAGTATATGCTTTTGATTCAGGCTTTTTTGTTTCGGAGATAAAGGATTCCAAAATTGTAGAGATTAACAGAGAAATAATCCAAGATATTTTTCAATCAATGCAGAAGAAAGTATTTAGCCTCAAGGAAGCAAATAATGAGCTGCTGGCAGTAACAACAAGAAATGACTTGGCAGTTGTTAATAATGAGCTCAAACACAGAATCCTTTTGGACATTATGAAAGACGGTGTAACTATTATAGATACTGCATCAACTTATATCGATGCTGGTGTAACAATAGGAATGGATACTATTGTTTTACCAAATACTATTATAGAGGGGAATTCTATAATAGGAGAAAGCTGCATTATTGGTCCAAATACTAGAGTGTCAAATTGTAAAGTAGAAGATGGGACGGAGGTCGCAAATTCTGTAATAGTAGACAGTACTGTTGGGAGTGATACTCATATTGGCCCATTTGCTTACCTGCGACCAGGTAGCAAAGTTGGAAACAAGGTTAAGATTGGGGATTTTGTAGAAATAAAGAAATCAATTATTGGTAATAGAACAAAGATTTCTCACCTTAGTTATGTTGGGGATGCTGAGGTAGGAGAAAATGTAAATATTGGCTGTGGTGTTGTTTTTGTTAATTATGATGGCAAGAGCAAGAATAAGACTATTGTTGGAGATAACTCATTCATCGGTTGTAATGTAAATTTAGTTTCACCTGTTGTGGTAAAGAATGATGCGTATATAGCAGCCGGGTCAACTATTACAGATGAAGTGCCAGAGAATGCTTTAGCTATTGCGCGGGAACGCCAAGTTAACAAAGAAGACTGGGTAATAAAAAAGGGTATGAAAAGAGAATGATTTAATATTAAAAACAATAGAAAAAAGAAGGAGACTTTGAAATGAATTTGCATGGAAAGGATATTAAGATTTTTGCAGGGAATTCAAACCGCCAGTTGGCAAATGAAATTGCAGAAAGAATAGGTATACCTGTAGGGATTGCAAGTGTCGGGAAATTCAGTGATGGTGAAAGTGCTGTTAATATTGGCGAGGTAGTTAGAGGTTCTGACGTTTTTATTATTCAATCAACTTGTGAGCCTGTTAATGATAATTTAATGGAGCTGCTTGTTATGATAGATGCGTTGAAGAGAGCTTCAGCAGGAAGAATTACAGCTGTTATGCCATACTTTGGATATGCCAGACAGGATAGAAAAGCAAGAGCAAGGGACCCTATATCAGCAAAGCTGGTTGCAAACTTGTTAACAGTTGCAGGTGCGGACAGAATTTTGACTATGGATCTACATGCAGCACAGCTACAAGGCTTCTTTGATATTCCGCTGGATCACTTGCTAGGGGGACCATTACTTGCAGAATACTTCAAGGAAAAATTTGAAGGCCATGATGATTTAGTTGTTGTTTCACCTGACGTTGGCAGTGTTACTAGATCAAGAAAGCTTGCGGAAAGACTTGATTGTCCTCTTGCAATTATTGATAAGCGTCGTCCTAAAGCAAATGTGTGTGAAATTATGAACATAATTGGTGATGTAAGAAACAAGAAGGTAGTGTTAATAGATGACCTTATTGATACCGGCGGAACTATTGTAAACGGTGTTCAGGCATTGATGGAAGCAGGAGCAAAGGAAGTATATGCAAGCTGTACACATGCTGTGCTATCAGGGCCTGCTATTGAGAGGATTAATAATTCCGATATAAAAGAAATGGTAGTTCTCAATACTATTCCTCTTAGTGATCAAAAGAAGATTAGTAAAATAAAGACTATATCGGTTGCTCCGGTTTTTGCTGAAGCAATAGAAAGAATTTATGGAGACATTTCCATCAGCACATTGTTTACACAGATTTAATATTAGCAATAATTACATTGGGCGGTTCTCTATTTGAACCGTCCTTTTGGCTTATCAAGATTAGATTCTGCTCCTTAATATTTTCTTTGATGAATGGGTGCAAAATACTATGAGAAGGGAGAGGTTGGACATAGGG
>JAEZFR010000265.1 GCA_023417285.1 Bacillota bacterium | reverse complement strand
TGGGGCCCAAATCTGTTCGTGCTGATAGTTCTCTGAGACTTAATAACATATTATCTCTAAAATCATTTATTTGCTTGGTGGTGATAGCCGTCCCTTTTTGTCCAGAAATTAAAATGATAAATTCAACGCACTTTTTTGCACACTCTATAGCAACTATTTCATTTTCATATTCACATACAACACAATAGCTTGAAGAAATTCCTATCTGCCTAGTTCTTCCATACTTTACCGGGTATCCAAGTATATTCTGAACTTCAATAATAAGGTGCTCTGTTACGTGGCCAATATAGGTACCTTCTATCAGTCTCTCTCCAAATCCACCACAATAACCTACTCCGCAAGTATGCTGTGCCAAGTTGGGGAAGCTCCCCAGTAATCTCTTATTGAAATCCTGAATATCTCTGGTAGGGCCGTTTTCAAAGGGTGCAATATCCAATACCATTTTTATAGTTTTTCTATGTGAATAAATATTTCTTCCCTTGAAGCAATGAATGCTTTGTATATGCACTTTCTGTCTTCCTCCTAAGAAGCCAGGCTATGAGCTATGATTTCATAACCTGCATTTTTTTTAAATCAAATCCATATCCATTTGGTAATACATGCAACTTTATATCCGAGAGTGCAATAATCTCTTCTGGCTCAAGCTCAGATACATTTGACAAATCTATATTTCTTCCATCCACTACAGTAACGCAATTAGTTCCAACAACATCAAAGTACTTATTTCCATTAACAATAATAGCAGTGTCCTCATCAATTCCTACGCCTATAACAGCCGGATTTTGAGCTACACCAATCAGAAGCCTGCCCAACCTGCCTCTTTGTTCAAAGTGCTGATCAATAATGACACCATTCAAAAAGCCCAAGCCAGGTGACATGCCAAGTGTGCATTTGCGGGCGGCAGCATTGCCGGAGCCCTCAACAATCATTGTGCTGCTCATGGCGGAGGCTCCGGCACTGGTACCTATTATTGGAGCTCCTTTGTTATATAAATTTTTCAGGGCATCATAGGTCTTAGTTCCACCTAAAATGCTGGTGATCCTAAGTTGGTCTCCTCCAGTAAAAAAAATACCTGTTGCATTGGATATCCTCTGTACAACAGTTTTATCATTCGCCTCTATTCTATTATTTATATTTAATATATCGATGGAACCAACACCTAATCTTGAAAATACGTTGCGGTACTCTTCGCCTACTTCTTGAGGCTTTTGAGTAGCTGTTGTCAGTACCACAATCCTAGCAGACTCGTCCCCGCACAGGTCTATGGCATGCTTAAGTACATGACTCTCACCCCATTTATCTTCTGCACCGCCTATTATAACCAGCTTATTTTTTATAGCTTCATCCATACTTCCTCCCAAAATATCCCTATTGAATTTTCCCTCTCTTACTTATGCAGGAGTGATAAAATCAGATACGTAGGAATAACTCCTTTGCCATACCCATTAATTGAGTACTAAAAAAAAGTCCCAAACACATTAAAATTATTGAAACTACTATAATATACACTCCAACCCTACTGTCGTTATCCTTACAAGCTAGTATGCCCGATACGACCCCCAGCATTCCGAATACCAAAGGGTATATCACCAGTGCCATAACCGCAGAAATCCACCCAAGCCCAACAAATGTACGATGTTTAAGTAGCACTTTATCTTTTAGTATTCCTTGTCCGCTCAATTTATTCATCCCTCTCCAAACCAATATTTTTAGCTTATTTTGCTCAATTTCACTGGCTATTATTTACCAGAATACAAGTTTATATTCATGTATCTGACTTTCCATTTAAACTTATAAAAGGGAAATTGCAGGAAGAAAAGTCGTAAATTGCATTTGTATCAAATTACCAATGGTATACATAATACTTTTATGGTATATTAAAATCCGCCATGCAATTTCGATAAAAACGAAAAACACTATAATCTTACTTATATGGAATAAAGTGTTGGTTTTGAAATTTATTTTTTTGCACAAATTTAATATTGCAAAAAAACACAATTTTAGAAGGGGGATTTATTAATGAAATTTGCAAAAAGAATAATAGCCTTATCATTGGCTTTTGCAGTTTCTGCCGGTATTTTAGCAGGATGCGGCGGAGCAAATTCAAATGCTCAGGTACTTAGACTTAACAACTCTGAGGAACCCGGTTCACTCCACCCTGCAATAGTTCAGGGCTCACATGAATCATGGATACTAGAGAATATAATGGAAGGTCTCTATAAAAAAGATCCTGGTGCTAAGATTGTTCCGGGTATTGCTAAGGAAGAGGCAACAATAAGTGAAGATGGTCTTGTTTATACATTTAAATTAAGGGACGATGCCGTATGGACAAATGGCGACCCTGTTACTGCTCAGGACTTTGAATACTCATGGAAGTATACACTCAACCCAAATACTCCATCAAATTATTCATATCAACTTTATTATATAAAGGGCGCTGAAGCATTTAATACTTCTAAAGAAACAGATGCTACAAAGCTTAAGGCACTAGAAGATGCTGTAGGTATTAGGTCTCTTGATGACAAGACTCTTGAGGTAACACTTGAAAGACCTACACCTTACTTCTTGGAATTAACTAGTTTCTTTACTTACCTCCCTGTAAACAAAAAGGTTCAAGAAGCTAATGCTAATTGGGATAAAGAAGCTGAAACCTATGTATCAAATGGTCCTTTCACAATGACAGAATGGAACCATAAGCAAAATATAAAGTTAACAAAGAACGAAACTTATTACGATAAAGAAAAGATAAAACTTGAAGGTGTAGATTTTGCTATGATATCAGATGAAAACACTGCATGGCAGATGTACCAGTCAGGAGAGCTTCACCTTACAATGCCTGTTCCTCAGGAAATAACAGCAAAATTAAGAGCCGAAGGAAATGACGAGCTTCATATAGCACCAGATTTTACAACTTACTTCTATAGATTTAACACCACAAGAAAGCCATTCAATAATGTAAAGGTTCGTAAGGCTCTTGCAATGGCAATGGATAGAACTGCACTAGTTGAAAAGGTAGTTAAGGGTGGCCAGACACCTGCATATGGTTTTGTTACTATGGGCATACCTGACGAAAACGGAAACGAATATCAGGCAAACAATTACTTCAAGGAAGATTTTGTAGAAGCAAAGAGACTGCTAGAAGAAGGTTTGAAGGAAGAAGGAATGTCACTTAATACATTCTCATTTACAATCCTTTATAACACAATGGAGAGTCATAAAAAGATAGCAGAAGCTATTCAGGACATGTGGAAGAAGAACCTAGGGGTTAATGTTAAACTTGAAAATGTTGAATTTCAGGTTAAGCTCGATAGAGAAGATAAGCTCGATTATGACGTATCTCGTTCAGGATGGACTGGTGACTACGTTGATCCAATGACATTCTTGGATATGTTCTTGTCTACAAGCACTCAGAATGACAGTGGCTTTGCTAATACGGAATACGATAAGCTTATACACCAAGCTCAGTCTTCAAATGATCAGAAGGAAAGAATGGATGCTATGAGAAAGGCAGAAAAGATTCTTATGGACGAAATGCCTATAATTCCAATATACTTCTATACTAGACCTTATGTGCTTAAATCAAATGTTGAGGGTGTATTTGACATAGTAAACAGATACCCACAGTTTAAATATGCTGAGATAAAGTAGTATTTAATAAAGGTTTACCGAGTTAATTTAGTGTGGGAAGTCATTGCTATAGATGACTTCCCTTATTTTTTTATAAAACATAATCAAAGCTTTTATTTCATATAAAATTAACTTTATATCATTTTAAAAAATTAACTTTTATATCAATATAAAATAACTTTGTATCGTTTATGAAACTAACTTCTATATCGTATAGAAATTAACTTTGAATAATAAATTAGTTTCATCTATGACATACTAATATCAAATTAGTACTTATAAAACTTCAATGGAAGAAGGTATGAATATACGTGGGTAAATATATATTTAAAAGAGTACTTATGGCTCTTCTCACAATTTTTGTGACGGTTACCATCACATTTATTATCAGCCACTCAATACCTGGAGATCCTCTTGCAAAGGAGGGCAATATGCCTCCAGGGGTATATGAAAATTTGCAACGCTACTATAATCTTGATAAGCCGCTAATTGTTCAATATGGAATATATCTTAAGAATCTACTTCAATTTGACTTAGGCCCATCACTCAAAAGCGCAAACTTAAGTGTTAACGACCAGATCTCAATGGGTTTCCCTGTTACTCTTGCCCTGGGTGCGCAAGCATTTGTTGTAGCTATTATACTAGGATTTATATTAGGCGTATTGGCTGCTCTTTACCATAATAAATGGCCTGACTATCTTTCTATGATATTAGCAATAATCGGTATCTCAGTACCAAGCTTTATAATGGCATACTTTCTTATGGACTTTTTTGCAGTTAAGCTTATGTGGTTACCAGCTGCCCGTTGGGGAACATGGCAACATACTATCCTGCCAACATTCGCACTCGCAGCAATGCCTACAGCATTTATAGCAAGGCTTATGCGTTCAAGTATGCTAGAAGTACTTGGCTCAGACTATATTAAAACTGCAAAAGCAAAGGGATTGAAACAAAACGTAATCATTATAAAGCACGCTGTTAGAAATGCAATTCTGCCTGTAGTATCTGTTTTAGGTATTATAGCCACAAACCTAGTAACTGGTAGCTTTGTTGTTGAAAAAATATTTGCAATTCCCGGCATAGGTGACTTATTTGTAAAGAGTATACTTAACAGAGATTATCCTGCCATACTAGGTACAACTGTTTTTTATAGCGTAATGCTGATATTCATAGTTCTAATTGTTGATTTGCTATATACGTTTATCGACCCAAGAATAAAACTTGGAGGTGCAAAAAGTGCAAAACCAGAGTGATATTAATAAGGAGTTATTCCGCCCTGCTTTAGATAACAGAGAAGCAGCAGAGAGCATCAAAAGACCAATGATATCATATTGGTCAGATGTATGGAGAAGGCTTAAAAAAAATAAACTGGCTATGTTTGGTTTGATAATACTGCTTCTATTAATTACTATGGCTATAGTAGGACCTCACCTGACTGGCTACACATACTATACACAAAACCTCGATGCGCAGAACCTAAGGCCAAGCGCAGATCATTGGTTCGGTACCGATTCTGTAGGACGTGACCTATTTACAAGAACCTGGTACGGTGCTAGATATTCTCTCTTTATTGGAATAATGGCAGCAATGATAGACTTTCTCATAGGCGTCATTTACGGTGGTATAGCAGGTTTTAAAGGTGGTAAGACAGATACAATAATGATGCGTATTGCTGAAATCATTTATAGTATACCTTACCTTCTAACCGTAATATTATTGATGGTTATACTACCACAGGGCTTATGGACCATCATCCTTGCTATGGGAATTACGGGCTGGCTTTCGATGGCAAGGTTGGTGAGAGGACAGGTGTTGCAGCTCAAGGAAATGGAATTTGTACAGGCCTCTGCGCTGATGGGTGCAAAAACCAGTTGGATACTGAGAAAGCATTTGATTCCTAATACTATGGGCTCGATACTTGTAAATATCACGTTATCGGTGCCAAGTGCCATATTTGCAGAGGCTACACTGAGCTTTCTTGGACTTGGTGTTCCACCACCAGCAGCAAGCTGGGGTACCATGGTAAGTGACTCAATACAGAGTCTTCTTGTAGGAAATGCATATCAACTCTTTATACCTGCATTCTTCATTTCATTGACAATGTTTAGCTTCAATGTACTGGGTGATGGACTTAGAGATGCACTTGACCCAAGATTGAGAAAATAAGGAGTATTATTGATGGATAAATTATTACAGATAAAAGACCTGCATGTTTCTTTTTTCACCTCTACAGGTGAGGTACAGGCAATAAGAGGCGTTAGCTTTGAAGTTGGACGAGGCGAAGTAGTAGCCCTAGTGGGTGAGTCAGGCTGCGGAAAGAGTGTTACCTCTCAGGCAATCATGCAAATCCTCCCTTCCCCACCTGCTAAGTATAAATCAGGTGAAATTATTTTCGATGGAAAGGATTTGTTAAAAGCCTCTGACAAGCAAATGCAAACTATTCGTGGGCATGAAATAAGCATGATTTTTCAGGATCCAATGACCTCACTAAACCCCACTATGAAGGTTGGTGCTCAGATAGCCGAAGGTATTATCAAGCACCAGGGATTATCAAAAAAAGAAGCAGATAAAAAAGCTATAGAAATGTTAAAAAAAGTTGGTGTCTCACAGCCAGAAAAACGTGTAAATCAGTATCCGCATGAGTTTTCGGGCGGTATGAGACAACGTGCTATGATAGCTATGGCACTAGCATGTAACCCTAAGCTTTTAATTGCAGATGAACCAACTACCGCTCTTGATGTAACTATTCAAGCACAAATACTGACTTTGATGAAGGACCTTCAAAAGGATACCGGAACTTCTATTATTTTCATTACACATGATTTGGGTGTTGTCGCAGAAATGTGTGACAGAGTAATAGTAATGTATGCAGGAAATATTGTAGAATCAGGCTCTCTTCGAGATATATTCTATAACCCGGGACACCCATATACACAAGGACTTCTGAAGTCAGTACCAAAGATAAACATGGACAGGGATAAAGCCTTGGATCCAATATTGGGTACTCCACCAGATTTATATGATCCTCCAAAGGGATGTCCCTTCTTTGCACGCTGTGACTATGCGATGGAGATATGCAGACATAACAATCCTGCACTAGTTCCTGTCAAGGGTAGCCAATCAGAGGATATTCCTCAGTATGCAAGCTGCTGGCTACTACACCCCCATGCTAAAAAAACACCTGAAGAAGCAAGAGAAGCTTCCGATGCTTACGCAGAAGCACATGCTAATGAATCATCAGATGAAAAGGGGGACGAAAATGAGTAAGGTAAATAAAAGCGTACAACCTTTGATATCAATTCGTAACCTAAAAAAATACTTCAATGTATCAGGAGGTACACTAAAGGCAGTTGACGGTCTTACCTTTGATATTTATAAAGGTGAAACAATAGGATTAGTTGGTGAAAGTGGCTGTGGAAAATCTACTGCCGGAAGAACTATTCTAAGAATGTATGAGCCTACCTCCGGAGAAGTATTATTCGAGGGAACTGACATATTCAAGCTCTCAAAAGGTGAGCTGAATAAGATGAGATCAAAAATGCAGATGGTTTTTCAAGATCCCTATTCTTCACTTAATCCTAGAATGACAGTGGAAGATATTATTGGTGAACCTTTAGATGTAATGGGACATTATAAAACATCTGAAAGAAGGAAAAGAATCGAAGAGCTTGTAAAAATGGTTGGGTTAAATGTAGAACATCTATCTCGCTTTCCTCATGAATTCAGTGGCGGTCAGAGACAGAGAATAGGCATTGCCAGAGCACTTGCAATCAATCCAAGCTTCATAGTATGTGATGAGCCAATCTCTTCACTTGATGTATCTATTCAGGCTCAGGTGGTCAATCTGCTTAAGGATTTGCAGGATGAATTAGGTCTAACATATCTATTTATCGCGCATGACTTATCTATGGTAAAATATATATCTCATAGAATATTGGTTATGTACCTTGGTCATATGGCTGAACTTGCTGACAGCGAAGAGCTAAATAACAACCCTTTGCATCCTTATACACAAGCTTTACTATCAGCAGTTCCAATACCTGACCCTGATGAAGCCAATAAAAAGGAAAGAATTATTTTAACAGGAGATCTACCAAGTCCTATAAATCCTCCAAAAGGATGTCCTTTCTGCACTCGTTGCCCTAAGGTAATGGATAAATGCAATGTTGATAGGCCTGAGTTTAAGGAAGTTAAACCAGGACATTTTGTGGCGTGTCATCTATACTAAGACATACCGTAGCATTAAACTCATTATTCTACAGTGGATTACATTGGTTATAGTTGTTGATAATATAAAAGCTACTGGCTGTATGCCAGTAGCTTTTACTTGTATTTGCGTGTTCCCATGCTTCTGATTGGTGGTACCCATGTTCATAATATTTATAGACTATGTACTAACTTCTTCCATTGTTTCCAGCAGCACCTCCTACGTCTTAACCATTCATCCAGACTTTTCATCAGTTTCTTTACATATGCCATTTTGCTCAAGGTCTCGTCTACTCGCTCTTTTTCCCCAATATTCTTCTATATATTGACTGAATGGTAAAAAGAGAACCTTTCACCATAGTTGAAGATGCTTTAAGTAAAGCAGGTATTCTGCTAAATTGATCGGGATTTTCATTGATTATATAGGTCCATGTTGATGATGGCCCTTGAATTCCTTCTTTTTGCACATCTATACCATTTTCAGTAATATTAACTGATTTAAAAGACGTAATAACTTTAGAATCAATGATATCCATCATCTCATTGAAAGCATCTATAGCAATCCTATGAAACTCTGTAAGAGGATCTTTCTTACCAATGGCAACTAAATGTACACCTTCTCTCTGATATCCGATAAAGTCTAAATAATCAGCCCAACAGCTATTTATATGATATAAGGTAATTTGTTTTTCTACTTTCCTTAAAACTTCTTCGCCAACTTTTGAACGAAGCTCATTATAAAGTCCGGCTTCTTTGGATGATATAATATCTAAGGGTACCTTATCCAGTAGAATATCCTGACGCCTACTGTAAATAATTCTTCTCTGTTGTTCAACAATATATGAATACCGCCACAACTGCCTTCTTAAGTCAGAATTGTAACCCTCTGCAAAACGCTGACCTGTCATCACAGCTTTTTTTACAGATGGATTATCCATCAAACCTTCCTGTTCATCGGGAATATATTTTGAAGGTATCATTTTCGTAATTTCGAATTTTTTGCTCAAGTCGTCTTCAAGGCAAATAAAAAATTTGCTTTCCCCCGGGTCGCCTTGACGGCCAGCCCTTCCCCTTAGCTGATTATCTATCCTGCGGCTTTCATAATGATTAGTTGCTAAAATACAAAGTCCTCCTAAAGCAACTATCTTATCTCGGTTTTCCTCTTTATCACCACCTAACTTAATATCAACACCTCGACCAGCCATATTAGTTGATACTATAACGCTACCTAACTTTCCAGCTTCAGAAATAATTTTTGCTTCCATCTCATCATTTTTTGCATTAAGAACCTGACAACTAATTCCTTCTTTATTCAAACCAGATGCAATAACCTCCGATTCCTCTACGCTTCCTGAACCAATAAGTATAGGTTGCCCGGTTTCATGTACCCTCTTTATTTCTGCAATTAAAGCCTTATGCTTAGCTGCTTTATTGGCGAAAATCATATCAGGATGATCTTTGCGTATAAAAGGTTTATTGGTAGGTATCACAACTACATCTAGGTTATAAAACTCCTTGAACTCCGAAGCAGCAGTACTTGCAGTTCCTGTCATACCACAAATTTTTGGATATAAGCTTAAGAAATGTTGCAATGCGATTGAGCCCATTATTACACCTTTTGTTTCAGAAATTAAACCTTCCTTGGCTTCTATCGCTGCTTGAAGCTTATCCGGCCAATTACGCTTTATTGCTACTCTGCCTGTGAATTCATCTACTAATTCCACTTTTCCATTCCTTACAATATAATCTTTGTTTTTCTTAACCAGTGTTTCAGCAAACAACGCACAATTTAGCCTAGATAGCAACTCCAAATTATCTTCGGCATAAAGATTTCCACATTTCAACATTTCCTCTAGATGTGTAAGCCCTAAATCTGTGAAATATGCGTTGTCTTCATACTGATCTATTTCATAATCTTGATCCTGCTTAAGAGAACGTATAATGGAAGATAATTGAAAGGCATCGACTTCATCATAATTTACATTTCCTGCAATAACAAGAGGTATTCTCGCTTCGTCAATAAGAA
>JAEZFR010000222.1 GCA_023417285.1 Bacillota bacterium | reverse complement strand
TTATGATCCTTACCCATTGGGATTACCACGTAATCTTCAATCTGGTCATATGGAATTTCTAGCGGTGGAATATTTTTCATATTATATTTTGTCATATGTGCTAATGCTTTGTCTGGAATATTCGTGTACTTTTTTTCTGGAAGTGGATTTAAAAAATATAGGATAGACTTCGGTTCCCTCGCATATTTAACTTCATTGATAATAGCAGTGGTTGGGATGGAATAAGCAGGGAGAATTTCTTTTCCAAGCAAAGCATTAATAAATGTGCTTTTTCCATTCTTAAAGGTACCGATAATCTGAATTTTAAATGTTTCATTCATAATTTTCTCAGCAGCTATTTTTAAGCTTTTTGATTCCTCTACCATTTGCAAAGGAGCAATACAATCCGCTGTATCCGTAATTAGAGTTGCTAATCTTTGCTGTTTTTCTTTAAATTCTTGATATCCATTTTCCATACCGTTTCATCATCCTTTCGTATTAATTTCTGCTATCATGTTATTTTTTAAGGCAATCAGCCAGTCTATTTTTTGTTTACTACACTCTGCTTTGTCTCCACTTTTTGAACTAATCGCCTCTTGGATCGTCTTATATTTTTCTTCCATCCACTTCATCTCTTTTTGCTCAGCTTGTTGGATAGCGTCCCGATAAGCTAGATTCATACTCTGTTGAGCTGAGCTAACTGCTTCCTCAATTTGATGATTGACTTCCTTTCGTAATAATTGCTGTATGGTTTTGCGTTGTTTTTCTATTGTTTGACTCATTTTTACTTCCGACAAAATTCCACCACCCATACCAACCATCATACCTAGAGGTGCCAAGCCAAAAGAACCTAACACAAGATATCCACCAACCGTCGCAACACCAGTTGCGATACGACTAATAATTCTTGTTTTCTTCATATCGGTAAGCGGTATTTCTCTGCTTGCTTGTGTTTTATAGCTTCCATCATCATTTATTATATTGTCTTCCTTGGAGAGAATTTTTTGCTGATAATCCTTCTCTATGATGTGGTTCAGCCACGCAATGTCCTTTGAATAAAAATGTCTTAACCCATTCTCTAAGGAAACTCCTAATTGAGTTAATTCTCTTTTTAAGTTATATGGAAAATCAATCTCCCACCATTCTTTTGGCGAATTGGATCGTTGCAGAGAATACTCCAAGCGCTCCATAATATCCTCACGTTTTTTGTTAATCGTTGTATTCATCCATTCCAGATTATTATTACAACGATTTAGCATCTGAATCCTTAGTTCTTCCCAGCGCATTGACTGTTTCGCTAACTTCTCTTTTTTCTTTGCCAATTCTTCTGTTAATTGTTTCTGGTCTTGTTGATAAATATTGAATTTCTGCTCTTCCTGACGCTTTAATTCATCAACTAACTCAATACAACATAAATAAGCAGTTTGTATTTTTCGAGTTTTGTGTGACTTCTCTCTTCCCCAGGTCGAAAGTTGTTCTTTTAATTTTTTAATACCAACCAAAACATCAGAATCATCCACTCCTTTTAGTGGTTGCAGAGTAAATATTGAAAAATCAATCTTTAACTGGGCAAGACGATCTTTGGCGTAATCTAACACGGTTTTTCTCTCTTCTTCTGGAACTAAATCAAGCTTGGTAATAAGAAATAGAACCCTAGGTATTTTCTTTAATAGAATATGTTCTTCAATCAATGCCATCTCCGTCAAACTAAATGCCTGTAATGCACTAATTACAACAACCACACAGTCGCTTGATCGAATGACCTGACTCACTCCCGCCATTCTTTCTTCTTTGATATCTCCTACACCTGGAGTGTCAATCACTTCCATATCCTGATCTAATAACCAGGAATTTGGTAAACCAATATAGATAGTTCCTCGCTCATTGTTCTCATTGAACTTCGCAGATAATTGTTCCAAATTTTTTGTATTCAGCGGATACCGATTTCCCTTCCCTTGATCGTTCTTATGTACGAGACTACCACTGTTATAATAAACGATCTTTGTAATCATAGACGTAGTTGGCAAATCGCTAACTGGCAACAAATTCTCCCCGATTAATTGATTGATAAATGAGCTTTTCCCTGTAGAAAACTGTCCAACCACAGATACGGTAAAGAATTTATTATTCAAGTAAGAGTAAATTCTCTCAATTTCTGATACACAACCAGAGTAGCTATTCTCCCTGCAAAAGCCAATGATTTTTTCAAGATATCCTGTTAACAGAGTATCTTCAATGATTCTTTCTCTCTGATGAAAAGACTCCTCCATGGTAACCTCTTCCTCATTTAATCTTTCACTGGTTTCATGTTCATCTTTTACTGTTTCATTGATTGTATTATTACTATTGTTTTTTTCATTATTTATATTGTTGGGTTTAAAAAAATTCTTCTTTACAACTCCAGTCATGCTAATCCTCCTTCCAATCATCGATGCTAAGGAATCTTTCGTAAAATTCGTTATCAAGTAGGCGATAACACTGCTTTAAGGAAGGCTCCATCATTCGATTAAGTAATTCTTGGAATTCTTTTTCCATTGCTTGTGTATATTCCATTTCACTTGTTAATGCCTTGATAACCTCATCATACAATTCATATAATTTTTCTTTTAATGTCAAATATTCCCCTTTATTCAAGTTCTGAATTGCTTTATGACGAAATGTTCCTACTGGCTGATTTACTAAAAGCCCACAAAACCGATCAGAGTATTCCGTTCGATAAACTTCCGTTATTTTCCCGCTATCCCAAATTGCGCTCACTACATAAGCAAAAGGAAAAACGAGAGATTGATCCTTTGGTCGATACTCTTCTTTAAAAAAAGGTATATGTACAAGTAATTCATCGTTACAAATTGAGATAGTCGGCAAACCCATACCGTATTCAATTGGTACCATCGCCTTGACTACACTACTAAGCTTTATCTTTTTTAAAAAATCAGTCATCTTTATCATAAACTACTCTCCTTTTAGCAATAAGCTTCCACCATTGTGCATCCACCATCTCCCCAGGCTTCGAGAAATTGCTCAACAGGCAGCATTTCTCCTGCACCATTTGGTGTACCAGAATCATTGATAATTACCATGACATGATCAGGATCGGAATAATCAATGCCGACAACCTGAATTGCGTGGTTTGCTTCATTCGTCAAATATGCGGTTGAATCATCAGGGAACCATATCTCATTGGCATCGACTGTAACAAGCACCTTACCACCTTCTTGTAAACATTGTTCAATATCCTCAATGGAAGCTCCCTGTGTCACATCCGTTTCCATACCATAGGTTTTTAGCATCGCATCTAGATTTTCAAAGGTGGTCCCATCCCCTTCGTAAACTCCCATTCCCATTGCTCTTTGAGTAAACTCATTAATGTCAATCTCAACCCCAGTAAGCGACTCAATCATAAATTTCTGTGCATGTAATGCACAGCTATCCGTCTCACCTTGATATTCCCAAATTCCTACGTCACTAACATCACCGATCACCTCTGTGCCATTCCCAACATAAGTTTCCCAAGGACTATCAATCATCTCTTTCATAAAGTCCAGATAATCGTCTGTTAAATACGTAAAATGAATTACATTACCGTCTTCATTCATCACCTGATACAAATCGGCCCTTCCATCTTCATTCACATCTCTAAGATTCCATACGGTATCATAGACACCATTCTGATCGGTGTCATGATATTCATATACGTCGGTAATTTTACTTATACTCCCTTGATCGATTAAAGTTGTTTCTACGATATCAGGCAACTCATCACCATTCGTATCATAGCTTTGTATTATCTGTTCCAATGTCCCATCTTCATTTAGATCTTGTAATTCTGTTTCAAATATTCCGTCCATATCATGATCGATCACAAACAAATCAAGAATACCATTCCCATCCGAGTCATAGGCAACCGAATCAATATAGCCGTCACCATCGGTATCAAAC